>CAWUTY010000114.1:0-8048 GCA_963925575.1 Candidatus Nanopelagicaceae bacterium | reverse complement strand
CGTATTAGCAGCAATGGGCAACAAGACCTGTGCTTTGGCATTACATAAAATCAAGGGTGAATCATTGGACTTAACTGACGAACTATTGTCCATGGTTGTAATAGGAATAGCCAATAATTCTCAGGCCTGTGGATTTCAACTTACTCAGCCAGCAAGATCCAGAGATCGCGGCGGTATTGCTTTCCGAACTTAAGCGCCAGCAGACCAGCCTGCAGTTGATTGCATCTGAAAACTTCACATCACGCGCGGTTTTGGCAACACTTGGTTCAACACTTTCTAATAAATATGCTGAAGGTTACCCAGGTAAGCGTTATTACGGTGGATGCGAAGAAGTAGATAAAGCCGAAATCATCGCCATCGATCGCGCAAAAGATTTGTTTGGCGCCGAACATGCCAATGTGCAGCCACACTCTGGGGCGAGTGCCAACATTGCGGTCTACCTAGCATTTGCCAAGCCAGGTGACACGATTCTTGCGATGTCACTGCCACATGGTGGTCACCTAACGCACGGCTCAAAAGTTAATTTTTCAGGCAAGTGGTTTAACGTCGAGTCATACGGGGTTCGTCAAGATAACGAGTTAATTGATTATGACGAACTGCGCGATACAGCTATTCGCACTAAGCCGAAGATGATCTGTTCTGGTGCAACCGCTTATCCATCTCTTGTTGATTTCGAAAAGATTCGCGCAATTTGTGATGAAGTTGGCGCCATCATGTGGGTGGATGCCGCGCACTTCATTGGTCTAGTTGCTGGCAAGGCAATTCCTTCGCCAGTTCCATATGCCGACGTTGTCTCGTTTACTACTCATAAAGTTTTGCGTGGCCCTCGTGGCGGAATGATCTTGGCAAAGGCAGAACATGCTGCGGCAATTGATAAGGCGGTCTTTCCCGGAATTCAAGGCGGACCGGTTATGTCGGCGGTTGCTGGCAAGGCCGTTGCACTCGCTGAATGCGCAACACCTGCTTATCAAAAGTATGCCAAAGATGTAATTGTTAACGCTAAAGCACTTGCGGCAGCGCTAGAAACCGAAGGAATGCGCGCAGTATCTGGCGGAACCCAAACCCACTTAGCGCTGATGGATATTCGCAGTACTGGCGTGACTGGAAAAGTTGCAGATGAGCGATGCGGTCAAGCGGGAATTGTTATGAATAAGAATTCAATTCCTTATGATCCAGAGAAGCCAGGAATCACCAGCGGTATTCGCGTTGGAACGCCTGCAACAACCACGCAAGGAATGGGCGTTGCAGAGATGCAAACGATCGCCTCTTTTATCGCTCGCGCCATCAAGACAGATGATGAGAAGACTCTTGCTGCTATCAAATCAGAAGTTCACGCACTTACTGCGCGTTTTCCTATTTATACCGCTTAAGGAAGTAATGCCGGCATGCGCGAATATTTAGTAACTCTGCTTCTAGCGGCAGCGCTTTGTTATGTAATTACTCCATATGTTCGCAAGTGGGCACTGCACTTTGGCGTGGTCACAGAAATTCGAAAGCGCGATATCCACCTCATCCCAACTCCACGTTGGGGTGGGCTGGCGATGTGGCTGGCGATGACTGCTACTTTCTTGATTGCACAAAATCTTTCGCTAGTAGGAAAATCATTTGGAAATGACGCGCAAGGTATTTTCTTAGCCGGCACATTCTTAGTTTTGCTGGGAATGGCTGATGATAAATATGAATTAGATGCCATAACCAAACTCGCTGGACAGGCGCTAGCTGCCGGAATACTTCTTCTATGCGGAATCCAAATTTTGTGGCTGCCTATAAATGGCGTGACAATGTTGCCTCCAAGTCTTGGTCAGCTGCTGACAGTTTTAGTTGTTTTAGTAACAATCAATGCAGTCAACTTTGTTGATGGGTTAGATGGATTAGCGGCTGGAATCGTCGCAATTTCAGGCTCAGCATTCTTCGCATTTGCCTACTTATTGGCAGTTGTTTATGGCTTTAACCGCGCAGGTGCGCCTTCACTTATTACTGCAATCACAATCGGCGTTTGCCTTGGTTTCTTGCCGCATAATTCGCATCCTGCGCGGATATTTATGGGTGATTCTGGATCAATGTTCTTAGGGCTAATGCTGGCAGCATCTGCAATTACCTTGACTGGGCAAGTAGATCCAAATGCTATTACTGAAGAGAAGTTAGGCCCCGCACTCCTTCCTTTACTTCTGCCTTTTGCTGTTCTTGCAATTCCGCTGGCTGATTTAACTTTGGCGATATTTCGTCGTATTCGCGCAGGCAAGTCCCCATTTTCATCAGATAAAGAACATTTGCATCACCGAATTATGCGCGCTGGCAATACTCAGACTCGCACCGCAGCAATTATGTATCTCTGGACTGCCACGATCGCCTTTCCCGTAAGTGTTTCTGCTTTCGCACCGCTGTGGATATCAGCAATTTTTGCAGGTGCGTTGCTGGCATTTACTATTTATTTCAGTCGTGGAAAATCGAAATCTCTGCGCACCGCAGAAAGTGCCAACCATGTCTGAAAATAAATCGAATGAATCTCAACTTCTTCGCGGTGCAGTACGGCCAACTTTAATTGTTGGCGCAATTGCAATCCTTTTATTTTCCGCATTCCGTGGTTTGAGCGGATTTTATGGTGCACTTCTTGCACAATTTATAGTTGCGATTTATTTCGTCGTCCATATCTTGGTTTCACGGCTAACTCGCAACCTTGATCCAATAAGCACAATGGCGATGGCACTATTTTCATACTTCGCCAAACTTTTCTTCCTTGGCCTCTTCTTATGGGCGCTGGCTAGATACACTGATCGCGATGTCATCGACCGGTTGAGCTTTGGCGTTGCCGCCTGCGCCTTAACTGTGGCTTGGCTAGGCGGGGAAGTGGCTAGTTACCTCAAACTCAAAACTCATCTACCATTGCCACCTCAAGCCAACCGGGGGTCTTAATTTGAGTAACAGCAGACATAACAAGCGCGATGAAAACGCTATGTGGACGATCTTTGGTTACCTTCTCTCCGGCCTGCTCTTCTGGGGCGGGGCTGGATATGCAGCGGACAAATGGCTGGGTACTAGTTATCTAACCTTGGTAGGCCTGCTCGTTGGAATGGGCGGGGCGATCTATTTAGTGTGGCTACGGTTCGGCCGCGAATAGCGGGCCGACGCATAAAAGTGGTTCGGCCGCGAATAGCGGGCCGACCAATAGGAACGGTTCGGCCGCGAATAGCGGGCCGGAGCAGGCGTAAATCACAGCTTTTGGATTTCACAGGTTGAGGCTTTTGCCCATAAGGTTGCCCCGTTACAAGCAATCCCCATAACTCGGCTAGTTAAATTGGAGTTCGTGTGCTCGCGTTAGTTCTTCAAGGCGCTGAAGGCGAAGGCTTTGTCCCGCCAAGTACCAAAGACTTCGAATTGCCACCCATTTTTGGCGATAATCCCTACACAACAAAACCAATTTTCCTTGTTTTTCTCTCGGTCATTCTGATTTCTGTTTTCTTCATCGCCTCATCTCGCAAGGCAGCAATCGTTCCTTCTAAGCTGCAATTCGCTGGTGAAAGCGTTTACGCATTCGTCCGCAACGATCTCGCTAAAGATGTTATCGGCCACGAATTCCTTCGCTTTGTGCCATACCTCTTCACACTCTTTACTTTTATTCTTGTAAATAACTTATTTGGAATTATTCCGTTAATTCAATTCCCAACGATGTCCCACGTTGGCTTTGCCTATGTCTTAGCTATGTTCACATTCTTTGTTTTCCACTATGTGGGCGTTCGCAAGCATGGTTTATACAAGTACATCAAAGAGATCATGTTCATGCCAGGTGTTCCAAAGGCTGCTTACATTTTGATTACACCCCTTGAAATTCTGACTTTCTTCCTGGTTCGTCCCTTGACGCTTTCGCTGCGTCTATTTGCAAATATGTTTGCGGGCCACTTGTTGTTGCTCGTATTTATCTTGGGCGGAGAACACCTTGCCCAAGGTGCAATCGGTTTGAAGTTAGTTAGCCCATTTGCCTTTGGTATCGGCATTGTGTTGACCTTCTTCGAGTTCATGGTCCAATGTCTTCAGGCGTACATCTTTACTCTGTTGACCGCTTTGTATATCGCCGGCGCCCTTGCCGACGAGCACTAACACCTAACGAAAGGCAGTAAAAAATGGAAGGCACACTCAACCTGGTCGGTTTTGGCCTCGCAGCAATTGGTCCTGGTATTGCAACCGGACTTATCTTCGCCGCATATATCAACGGCGTTGCACGTCAACCTGAAGCACGTAGCGTCCTACAGCCAATCGCGTTCCTTGGATTCGCGCTCGCTGAAGCTCTCGCACTCTTCGGTCTCGTTCTAGCATTCGTTCTCTAATTAGCGCAGAAATAACTCTGATCTAGTTATGAATAAACTTAATTTTGCCGCAGAGGCAGAGAAGCTGAATCCGCTGATTCCGCATACCGCAGAAATCATTGTGGGCGCAGTTGCCTTCTCACTTCTCTTCCTCGTATTGCGCAGCAAAGTGGTGCCAATGTTTGAAAAGGCATTCACTGCACGCACCGAGGCAATTCAAGGTGGAATAGAGCGCGCTGAAAAAGCACAGCTCGAAGCGCAACGCGCGCTTTCCCAGTACAACGAGCAGCTTTCAAAGGCTCGCGAAGAAGCACAAACACTTCGTGAAGAAGCTCGCGTTCAGGGTGTATCCATCGTTGAAGAACTTCGTGCAAAGGCACAAGAAGAAGCAGCGCGCATCACCGCCGCTGCACATGCATCCATCGAAGCCGAACGTCAACAAGCAGTTACCTCACTTCGTAATGAAGTTGGCGCACTTGCTGTTGAACTCGCTTCCAAGATTGTCGGCGAAGCACTTGATGACCAGGCTCGTCAATCACGTATCGTTGATCGTTTCTTAGATGATCTAGAGAAGAGTAAGTAAGAAAAATGAGAATTCACCTCGGAGGCAGCAGCCGTCAGTCACTTGTGGCTTCACGTGCTGCACTCGATGCTGCTATCAAGGGCGCAAGCGCAGCATCTGCCTCAGAGTTGTCTTCACATCTTTTCGCAGCTGCTGAAGTATTTGCCGGCAACACATCACTACGCCGCGCAATTACAGATCCATCTCGCGACAAGGCTGCCAAGGCCACACTCGTTAAGGATCTCTTTGGTAAGTCAACTAGCGCACTTGCGATATCACTTCTCAGCGATGTTTCAGCGCTACGTTGGTCTGCAACGAAGGATGTAATCCACGTAATTGAGCAGTTGGCAATTGAAGCCGAAGCATCGGCTGCAAATATCGCGGGCGAACTAGATCGCGTGGAGGACGAGTTCTTCGAAACTTCACGATTGGTAGCCGATAACTTCGAACTCCGAAAGGCACTTGTAAGCGTTGGTTCAACCGATGCTAAGTCAGCGTTGATCGCTGAAGTTCTAGGTAAGAAGGCTTCAACATCAACAATCAAATTAGCAAGCGCACTTGTTGCTCACCTTCGTGGTCGCAGCATCGAAGCAGCATTTGCTGATTATCTCTTTGGTCTAGCAAATCGTCGCAACCGTTTAATCGCAGTTGTTCGCACCGCTACTGCTCTAACTGATGCCCAGACAAAGCGTCTTGCAACAGTTCTTGAGAAGAAGGTTGGCCAGCCAATTCGCATTAACGTCCAAATCGATGCTTCGATCTTGGGTGGAGTTTCAATCAAGTTCGCAGATGAGTTAGTAGATGGAAGCGTTGTAAACCGCCTTGCAAACGCTGGGCGTGCACTTGTCGGTCAGTCAGCGTAATTCAGAGTTAATTAAACAGAAGATTTAAGAAGAAACGAAAAAGGGAGAACGACATGGCAGAGCTCAAGATCCAACCGAATGAAATTCGGGATGCCTTAGCGAATTTCGTTAAGTCATACGATCCAGGCGCCGCAGCTCGCGACGAAGTTGGAACAGTAAGCCAAGCAGGCGATGGCATCGCTCGCGTTGAGGGCTTGCCTTCAACAATGGCTAACGAACTATTGCAGTTCGAGAACGGAACGCTAGGTCTGGCACTGAACCTTGATGTGCGCGAGATCGGTGTTGTTATTCTCGGAAGCTACGCTGGAATTGAAGAAGGAACATCGGTACGCGGTACTGGCGAAATTCTTTCAGTACCAGTTGGAGATGGTTTCTTGGGTCGCGTTGTTGATCCACTTGGTCGTCCAATTGATGGCAAGGGTGAAATCAAAGCTGATGCTCGCCGCGCACTTGAACTACAGGCTCCCTCTGTAGTTGAGCGCCAGCCAGTTAAGGAACCACTTGCAACAGGAATTAAAGCAATCGATGCGATGACTGCAATCGGTCGCGGACAACGTCAGTTAATTATTGGTGACCGTCAGACTGGTAAGACAGCAGTTGCCGTTGACACAATTATTAACCAGCGCGAAAACTGGCTAACTGGCGATAAGAAGAAGCAAGTTAAATGTATTTATGTTGCTATTGGTCAAAAGGGTTCAACGATCGCATCTGTTAAGGGCGCACTCGAAGAAGCTGGTGCAATGGAGTACACAACAATCGTGGCTTCCCCCGCATCAGATCCTGCAGGCTTTAAGTACCTAGCTCCTTACACCGGTTCTGCAATTGGTCAGCACTGGATGTACAAAGGTGAGCACGTACTAATTGTTTTCGATGATCTTTCAAAGCAAGCTGAGGCTTATCGTTCAGTCTCACTTCTACTTCGTCGCCCACCAGGCCGCGAAGCCTACCCAGGCGATGTTTTCTACTTACACTCACGTTTGCTAGAGCGTTGCGCAAAGCTTTCCGATGAACTCGGTGGCGGTTCAATGACTGGTCTGCCAATCATTGAAACAAAGGGAAATGACGTTTCAGCGTTCATTCCTACCAACGTAATTTCTATTACTGACGGTCAGTGCTTCCTTGAAACAGATCTTTTCAACGCAGGTGTTCGCCCAGCGATTAACGTAGGAGTTTCCGTTTCTCGCGTTGGTGGTTCTGCTCAGACAAAGGCGATGAAGAAGATCGCAGGTCGTCTGCGTCTTGACCTTGCACAATTCCGCGAACTCGAAGCATTCGCTGCTTTCGGTTCTGATCTAGATGCTGCATCAAAGGCGCAACTAGAACGCGGTGCGCGCATGGTTGAACTTCTAAAGCAGGGTCAGTACTCACCTTATTCACTCGAGCGTCAGATTGTTTCAATCTGGGCTGGAACATCAGGTGCCCTTGATTCTGTTGCAGTTGCAGATATCCGTCGCTTCGAAGGCGAACTTCTCGACTTCATCGGCCGTGAACGCAAAGATATCTTCTCCGTAATTTCAGAGACAAAGTTGCTTGAAGATGACACAGTTGCCAAAATGGAAACAGCAGTTGCTGATTTCAAGAAGCAATTCAAGTCATCGGCTGCAGCAATCGTTAACGATGCTCCTGCTGATGCGCTTGATTCAGAAGGTGCTGAAGCGATAACTAAGTTTGTGCCACCGGCGGTGAAGAAGTAACTCATGGGAGCTCAACTACGCATATATCGCCGACGGATGAGATCCGTTAAAGCGACTAAAAAAATTACGAAGGCAATGGAGTTAATCTCTGCCTCTCGTATTGTCAAAGCGCAACAACGTGTTGCTGCTTCGACTCCATATGCAAATGAGTTAACTCGTGCCGTATCAGCTGTAGCCAGTTTTTCCTCAACAAACCACCCTTTGACAACACCGTCTCTGAATCCAAAGCGCGCAGCGATTTTAATTATCTCTGCCGACCGCGGTATGGCTGGTGCTTATTCAAATAACGCGATCAAAGAGGGCGAACAACTCGCTGCAATGATCCGTGAACGTGGCCTTGAAGTTGCTAATTACCTGGTTGGTCGCAAGGCTGTGAATTACTACAAGTTCCGCAATCGCGATATTTCAGGTTCTTGGACGGGTTTTTCTGATAACCCAACATATGAAAATGCTAAGGAAGTTGCCGAAGCGTTGATCGCGGCATTTCTTGCAGATGCGCAGACCGATAACGCTGGCGTGGATGAAATCCACATCATCTTTACCGAGTTCAAATCCATGTTGACGCAAAACGCGATGGCCAAGCGCATGTTGCCACTGGAAGTTATTGAAAGCAGCACGCCTGCTCCAT
>CAWUTY010000113.1:0-4604 GCA_963925575.1 Candidatus Nanopelagicaceae bacterium | reverse complement strand
GTCAGGAAATCGTTATTCCACTAAAAAATGGCGAAGGCTCTTTTCAATGTGATGACGCCACCCTTGCATCCCTTGAAGAAGAGGGGCGAATAATCGCGCGATATATTGGCGAAAATCCCAACGGATCACGCAATAAAATTGCAGGTATTACGAACGCCCGCGGCAATGTAGTTGGTTTGATGCCACACCCAGAACACGCGATAGATACTTTAACTGGCCCAACTGCCGATGGTTTGGGTTTCTTCACATCCGTTTTGAAAGCGCTGGTTAAGTAATGGCGTTAGATACGGTTGCGATTGCTCAAACAAATCCAGATACGATTCAGCCCTTTGCCGAACTTGGGTTGCAGCCCGATGAATATGCGCGCATCAAAGAAATTTTGGGACGACGCCCAACTTCATCCGAGCTCGCCATGTATTCAGTTATGTGGTCTGAACACTGTTCTTATAAATCATCGAAGGTGCACCTAAAACAATTCGCAGATAAGGCTGTTAAGACAGATGCGCTGCTAGTTGGTATCGGTGAGAATGCAGGTGTTGTGGATGTTGGTCAGGGATATGCGGTTACATTTAAAATTGAATCTCATAACCACCCATCATTTATTGAACCGTATCAAGGTGCAGCCACCGGTGTTGGCGGAATCGTGCGCGATATTTTGACAATGGGAGCTCGTCCTATTGCGGTTATGGATCCATTGCGCTTTGGTCCAGCCGATGCTGCGGATACGCGCCGTGTTCTGCCGGGAATCATCGCCGGAGTTGGTGGATACGGAAACTGTTTAGGGCTACCAAACATTGGCGGCGAAGTTGTCTTTGATGAAACTTATATTGGTAATCCACTTGTTAACGCACTTTGCGTTGGTGTAATGAAACATAGCGATATCAAACTCGCTAAAGCAGCGGGTGCTGGCAATTTAGTTGTCTTATACGGTGCCAAAACTGGTGGCGACGGTATTGGTGGCGTTTCAGTACTGGCATCTGAAACATTTGATGCAACTGGTCCGGCTAAACGTCCGGCGGTCCAAGTAGGGGATCCATTCGTTGAAAAAGTTCTAATCGAATGCTCACTCGAAATCTTTGCTGAAGATTTGGTCGTAGGCATCCAAGACCTTGGCGGGGCAGGCTTATCTTGCGCAACTAGTGAATTAGCCTCAGGTGGAAGCGGTGGCATGAAGGTTGAACTTGACCGAGTTCCGCTGCGTGATGCCACCTTGTCGCCGGAAGAGATTTTGATGTCTGAGTCACAAGAGCGTATGTGCGCCATCGTTGAGCCAAAACATATCGAGCGCTTCTTAGAAATCTGCAAAAAATGGGATGTGACAGTGACTGTCATTGGTGAAGTAACCGATGGCGAACGACTTGAGATCACCTGGCACGGAGATTTAATTGTGGATGTTCCTCCACGCACAGTGGCACATGATGGGCCGGTTTATAATCGTCCACTCGCTAAACCCGAATATGTGGATCGCGTAAATGCCGAAAAAGTTAGCGTACCTCGGCCAAGCACACCAGATGAAATTAAATCAACAGTTCTGAAATTAGCGGCAACTCCAAACCTGGCGGATAAAACTTGGGTGACATCGCAATACGATCGTTATGTACAAGGAAACACAATTCAATCCCAACCCGATGATTCGGGAATGGTTCGCATTGATGAGAAAACTCATTTAGGAGTTGCAATTGCAACCGATGCCAACGCAAACTGGTCGTACTTAAACCCATACGAAGGCGCTAAGTTAGCACTCGCCGAAGCAGCGCGCAATATTGCAACAGCCGGTGCTAAACCTTTAGCTGTTACCAACTGCCTTAACTTTGGCTCACCTGAAGATCCTGGGGTTATGTGGCAGTTTGCAGAATCAGTCAGAGGTTTGGCTGATGGTTGTTTAGAGATGGGCTTGCCAGTAACTGGTGGAAATGTTTCTTTCTATAATCAAACTGGAGCCGTTGCAATTCTTCCGACACCCGTGATTGGCGTCCTTGGAGTCATAGATGATGTCCGCACCAGAACTCCAATGAGTTTTGATCGTGCTGGCCTTGAGCTTTATTTACTTGGAGAAACTGCCGATGATGTCGCTGGCAGCGAGTGGGCATACATGCATGGACAACGCGGTGGTCAAGCGCCAGTGGCTGATTTACAGCGTGAAATACGTCTAATTGAACTGCTTGTGGCAGGCCGGACTTCACAGATTTTCACAGCAGCGCACGATCTAAGCCAAGGTGGGCTGAGCGCTTCCCTTACTGAAATGGTGCTTCGTCATAACATTGGAGCCGATGTCACTATTGCAAATGTGGAAGTTGCGCTGATTTCAGAATCACCAGGACGTGTAATTGTTGCAATTGATCCTGCAAAAGTAGAACAACTATTAGCACTGGCCAAAAAACAAGATATTGCGATCACCAAACTTGGTATAACTGGCGGCAATAATTTAGTGATCAATGGCGCAGTAATTCCACTTAATGAATTACGCACTGCACACACCGAAACCTTCCCGAAGTTATTTGGATAAACGATGCGCGATCCTGAAGTATTAGCAGCGGTAAAGCAGACTTTGGCTGCCCTTGTAGAAAGTTCGCCGGGTCGCGCCATCGAAGTTCGCATTCCTCCTTATGCCGCTGTGCAATGTGGGGCTGGACCAACACATACTCGTGGTACACCGGCCAATGTTATTGAGATGGACGCAGATACTTGGCTGGCGCTAGCAAATGGTGAACGCACTTGGGCTGATGCGATGTCGCAAGGACTCATTAACGCATCGGGAGCCCGTGCAGATTTAACTGAGCTTCTGCCGATTAGGATTAAGCCATGACGCGCCGCCCTGATGGATTGCTCAACCACAACATCCTAGATGACGATAAGGCGCCACAAGATGCTTGTGGAGTCTTTGGGGTTTGGGCACCGCAAGAAGAAGTTGCCAAGTTAACTTTCTACGGTCTTTATGCGTTGCAACATCGCGGGCAAGAATCAGCAGGAATTGCAGCAAGTGATGGCGAAAGAATTTTAATTTACAAAGATATGGGTTTGGTTTCACAAGTTTTCACTGAAACTGATCTTGCTGGCTTGACGGGCGATTTAGCAATTGGGCATTGCCGTTACAGCACAACTGGATCAAGCACCTGGGTTAACGCCCAACCAACGCTAAGACCCTCTAAATACGGCACTTTAGCCTTAGCCCACAATGGAAATCTAACCAATACTGGCGATCTAGCCGAGATGGTTCAAAAACTTGAAGGCGATTCTGCAAAGAACGAACGCGGTGCAACAACCGATACCGAAATTATGACGGCCTTAATTGGGCTGCAAGATGAGAAAAACGTGGAAGCTAGCGCGATTGCAGTGCTGCCCAAACTTGAAGGTGCATTCTCATTGGTCTTTATGGATGAAAAAACTTTATATGCAGCGCGCGATCGTCATGGCGTGCGCCCACTAGTAATTGGAAAGTTGGACCGTGGTTGGGTTGTTGCATCAGAGACGGCAGCGCTTGATATTGTCGGTGCCGCCTTCGTGCGCGAAGTTGAACCAGGTGAATTCTTAGCAATCAATGAAGATGGAATTCGTTCACAAATGTGGGCAACACCAGATCCCAAGGGATGCATCTTCGAATATGTTTACTTAGCACGACCAGATACAACAATTGCCGGACAAGGCGTGCATGCAACTCGGGTGCGAATAGGTAAGCGTCTAGCAATCGAAGCGCCAGTTGAAGCAGATCTTGTGATTCCGGTACCAGAGTCAGGAACGCCAGCGGCGATTGGTTATGCGCAACAATCTGGAATTCCTTACGGACTTGGATTGGTAAAGAATTCATATGTTGGCCGAACATTTATCCAGCCTTCACAAACTATCCGTCAGCTAGGTATTCGCTTAAAGTTGAATCCGCTGCGTGAGATTATTGAGGGCAAGCGCATAATTGTTGTGGATGATTCAATTGTGCGCGGAAATACCCAACGTGCAATTGTTCGTATGTTGCGCGAAGCTGGTGCGCGCGAGATTCACGTTCGTATTTCCAGCCCTCCAGTTGAATGGCCTTGCTATTACGGAATCGATTTTGCTTCGCGCGCTGAATTAATCGCCAGCGGGTTAGAAGTTGAAGAAATCCGCCGCTCGATTGGCGCAGATTCACTTAATTACGTCTCGATGGAAGGCTTAATTGCAGCGACCACAATCGCCGAAGATAAGCTCTGTACCGCGTGTTTTACCGGCACTTATCCGATTGCGGTACCGACAGATATGTCAGAAGGCAAGATGCGCTTGGAAATCACCGAAAAGGTTAAAAGTCATGAGCACCTATAAAGAGGCGGGCGTCGATATCGATGCTGGAGATCGCGCAGTTGAATTGATGAAGGCGTCAATTGCCAAAGCAACGCGCCCCGAAGTTATGGGCGGTATCGGTGGATTTGCAGGTTTGTTCGATGCCAGCGCTTTGAAGAAAATGAATAAACCCTTACTTGCAACTTCCACCGATGGTGTTGGAACTAAAACTGAAATTGCTCGCCAGATGGGAATCTATGACACCATCGGTGAAGATTTAGTGGCTATGGTTGTAGATGATTTAGTGGTTTGTGGTGCAGAACCTTTATTTATGACCGATTACATCGCAGTTGGAA
>CAWUTY010000112.1:0-4971 GCA_963925575.1 Candidatus Nanopelagicaceae bacterium | reverse complement strand
TGCCCTCAATAATTGCTTTAATTGCACTACTTGATTGAGAATCCATTGACGAGAGAAGCGCATCGATCGCGTTCTCTGGGGAGGCGTCAACGAGTGAACGTAGGCCAAGATGCAGAGTGGTTGTGAGCTCACTGTTTTCTGTTGCTTTTTCCAAAAGTGGCCCCTTCCTCTCCTAAGTTATCCAGCCAGGTTCAACTTCAACCTGAGGATGACATTAGAGTCAGCGGCTCAATAAATCAAGCGCTAGAAAAAGGTAATTCTTATGCGGTGATTTGACGGTAATCGGCGGCAGATAGTAAGCCGGCAGGAGCGCCGGCTACTTCAATTTCGGCTAACCAACCGGAACCATAAGGTTCTGAATTAATTGTCTCTGGAGATGAAGCCAGGCCTTCATTTATCGCCACGATTTTTCCAGTGACTGGTGCAAATATTTCAGAGACGCTTTTAGTTGACTCAACTTCTCCGCAAACTTTATCCGCAGTCACACTTTCGCCAACTTTAGGCAGTTGCACGTAGACAATGTCGCCCAGTGCACCTTGGGCATAATCAGTAATGCCCATGCGGTAAACGTTTGGTCGACTTTGGCTAACCCACTCATGCTCTTTGGTGTATTGCAGATCATCTGGAATTAGCGACACGAGGTCTCCTTCTTAAGAAAGTTAGGTCGAACTACCGCGCAACTCTAATGGCGCGAAGGGCGGTAAGGAGATATGAAACGCCTGTGAATAAATAGAGGCCGACGCCCCATATTGCAAAACTCCAGCCAAAGATGAAAGCCAGAACCCCGGCCCAGTCCGCGCGAAGTGCAAGTAATAAGAAAGGAAATGCATAGAGCAGATTAAATGTTGCCGCTTTACCGAGATAGGTAACCTGAAGTGGCGGTAGAGAGTTAAGAGTTAGTCCAATTGTTGCTAAACCCAGAACCAAATCTCGACCCAGCAATAACACAATCACCCATAACGGAATAGCTTCGCGCATATACAAGACGATCAGAGTTGCAAGGATGTACAAGCGATCAATCGCGGGATCGGCAATCTCTCCAAAGCGGGACTCTTGACCCCACGCCCGAGCTAACTTTCCATCGAAGTAATCAGTTGCTCCCCCAATAGCCAGGGTCAGGATTGCCCAACCATCGGCTTGAAGTCCGAGGGCTAAGTAGATGAAGAGCGGTATCCCTAGGGCGCGCAAGAGCGTCAACGCATTCGGCACATTCAAATTCTTACTCCGGGCCATCAGTCGCGCTCTTTTACTCGAATCGCAACTTGAACAGGCGTGCCGGGAAAGCCAAATTCTTCCCGAAGCCTGCGCTCAATGAAGCGGCGGTAAGAGGCTTCGATCCAACCACTTGAAAAGACCACGAACTTCGGAGGCGCTATTCCGGCCTGGGTGGCGTAGTAAATCTTTGGTTGTTTTCCACCACGTACAGGTGGCGGGGTTGCGCCGATTAGCGCGCCAAGGAATGAGTTGAGTTTGGCAGTTGGAACGCGACGTTCCCAACTATCGATAGCGGTTCGTAGCGCTGGGGCTAAACGATCGCGATGCCAGCCAGTTTTTGCGGCAACATTTACCCGTTGTGCCCACTCGACCTGGTCCAGGTGTCGATCGATCTCGCGATCTAATTGATCACGGCGATCTTCATCAACGAGATCCCATTTATTCATCACAATAACCATCGCCTTACCGGCTTCTTCGACCATAGTGATAACACGTAAATCTTGTTCGGAGATTGGAACTGATGCATCCAATACAACTACTGCGCATTCGCATCTCTCTAAAGCGGCTTGTGTTCGAAGAGTTGCATAATAATCAGTACCGCTTGCTTGGTTAGCGCGCTTACGTAGCCCCGCAGTATCAATAAAGCGCCAAACAGTTCCGCCAAACTCGATTAACTCATCAACTGGATCACGAGTTGTTCCGGCAACTTCATCGACTATAGAACGATTCTCACCTGCTAGGGCATTTAACAAACTTGATTTACCAACATTAGGACGCCCAATCAGTGCAATCTTGCGATAACCATCTTGAGTTTGCGCACCACCTACTTCAGGCATTTCCGAAACAATGTAATCCAAGAGATCCCCGCTGCCGCGGCCATGCAAAGCGGAAACAAAACGTGGCTCACCCAAACCTAAATTCCAAAGCGCGTGTGCATCTGCCTCATCAACATCGCTATCTACCTTATTGGCAACCAAAACCATTGGCTTCTTTGCCTTGCGCAACTCTTGGACCAAGATGTCATCTTCATCCAACGCACCGACGTGAGCGTCAACAACAAAGGCAAGTACATCTGCTTCTTGCATCGCTAACTCTGCGGAAGCGCTAACTTGTACTGAGATTCCATCTGGTTTTGATTCCCAACCACCTGTATCCATGATTATGAATCTGCGTCCGCCCCATTCGCATTCGTACTGAACACGATCGCGAGTAACGCCAGGAGTATCTTCAACGATCGCCTCGCGACGACCAATAAAACGATTAATCAAAGTTGATTTACCAACATTGGGACGACCCAGAATGGCGACTATCGGCAAGCCCAATAATGAGCGTTCTTTCAGTAACTCCCAAACCCGTTCAACGGTCTCATCCAGAGATAGGTCAGTGGAATCAATTAATACGGCATCCATTGCTTTAGCCAGTGGTGATGCGGTGCGAGAAGAGTCAACCTCATCGCGCGCACTTAGCGAGGCGCTTACATTGTCAGTGCTCGAATTATCCTCTGCCGATCTGCGCGCAGCTCGTGCCTGCAAATCTGCTTGTAAATAAATCTTCAACGCCGCATCGGGTGCAACAACCGTTCCAATATCGCGACCCTCGACAACTATCCCACGTTCGGCGCCTTCGATAAATTTTCTTTGTATAGTTAAAAGCTCTGCACGAATTTCTGGGATGGCGCTTATCGCACTTACTGATTCGGTTACTGCTTGACTACGAATTTCATCTGTTACTTCTGTGTCACCAACAAAAATCTGAGGCGCAATCGGACTGGCCACAAACCGCAACGGAAATCTTTTTAGCGCTGCCAAAATGTCTTCGGTGGTAGTCAAATTCTCACTCTGTGCCAGCCACGTGACCGCGCGATAAAGTGCACCAGTATCTAGATAACTCCAACCCGCTCGCTTTGCGACAAGTTTAGAAGTGCTTGATTTACCTGCCCCACTTGGTCCATCTATCGCTACAACGATCATTTGTGTTACATCCCATCGTTGTCTTGCAAATTAAAAAATAAAGTAAATTGCTTTATATCTATTCTATCTCGCATCTATCTGCTTGCATCTATCTGGGAGCATGAACGCTCCATCCAGAGTTAGTTAAGTGATCCTGCAAAATTTGCGCATCTTTAGCGGAAAGCGCCAAGGTAATTAATCCCGTGAATTGACCTGGTGAATGCTCGATTGTTAAATCTTCAACGTTGACCTTAGCGCTTGCGCATTCATCGAAGAGCGCAGCCAGCTGACCGGGTTTATCCTCAATCACCACTGGCAAAAGCGCGTATTCTCGAGCCGCGCCTCCGTGTTTGCCTGGGATCTTGGATCTGCCCTGATTGCCGCGCTCGATTAGATCGCTAACAGAGGCCGATGCACCTAAGCGTGCGATAAAGTTGCCAAGATCGCTTTGTAGATTTATTAATAAAGGCAAGAGTTCGGATGAATTTGAGCTCAAAATTTCATCCCACAACGCTGGGCTTGACGCTGCAATTCGAGTGGTATCGCGCAAACCGGCGCCCGCTAGATCGAGTAATTCAGTCTCAACGTTTAGCAACTGCGCAGCCAGCAGCGATGCCGTTACTTGAGGCAGATGCGAAACCAGCGCCACGGCACGATCGTGTTTCTCAGCGCTCATCGCAACGGGAGTTGCACCCAAAGTTTGGATTAACCAGAGCCCGGCGGCGATTAGATCAGGGTCAACCGGCGCGCCCTCTAAATCGGTAGGCATGTAGATCCAACTTCGCGACTGAAAGAGATCGCCTCTAGCTGCCTGCGCTCCCCCAACCTCACGACCAGCCATTGGATGAGTCGCCAGAAATTGTCTATTTGGTATAGCTGATTGTGATACTTCAAGTAGAGATTTAGTCTTAACACTACCTATATCTATAAATTTCAAGTTCTTGTTCATTTTAAATTCACTTTCAAGGCAGGTTTTAAGTCCGGAGCTAGGACCGGCATAGAGAATTACCTCTGGGCTCCCTGCCACGGCGGTAGCGACTAAATCATTAGCCAACTTGGCCGCCCTCGGATCTATATCAGCCATCTCCACGCTTACGCCTTTATTGGCAAGAGCTAAACCTATTGAGGTACCGATAAGGCCTGAGCCAATAATCTTTATTGAGGCAAATTCGCCGCTAATGGGTGTTTTTGGGGACATAAATTGACCTATTGGTCGCCTTTATTGGGCAATATCTCTGCGTAAAGATTTCGCAGCGCCCAGGTAGATATGCGAAATCTCGCTCTTTGAAAGATCACTTTCGACGTGAGCCATTATTCGAATCGTGCGCTCAAGTGCGCCAGGAACGTCGATCTCAACGCTACAGATCAAGGGAACTTCACCGAATCCAACTTCGCGAGCCGAGCTCGCCGGGAAGGCGGCATTTAGATCTGGGCTCACCGTAAAAATGACTGAAATGACCGCCTCGGGTGAAAGGCCGTTCTCCTTCATTATTTCAAGCAGTAACTCCTTGGTGGCTAGATCTACAGCCTGTGCTGTATTGGCAGAGGCCTGGGTTGCTCCGCGAATCGCTCGAACGCTCGTCATTGGCAAAGCGTACTCCCTCGACATCTTACCGTTCTGCTATTTACTTAGATGTTAAAAGCTTTAAATACTTATCTACAAAATGATTTTACAGGTAATCCTAACCAGAACCATCAGGCGCTAGGTAAAACTCACCTGATTCCTTAAAATCTATAAATCAATTTTTATAGTGATTAACGAGCGTGAGCCTGCCTTTTTATGTCGACATATCTATACTGCGTCGAC
>CAWUTY010000111.1:0-16658 GCA_963925575.1 Candidatus Nanopelagicaceae bacterium | reverse complement strand
ACGATGGATATACGATTTTGGCCTTGCCCATCAACCCAAATATGCGCAACGCCTGTATGAGTTTCAAATCGCAGAACTGAAGATGTATCCATCTCTGAATCCTTGAAATTCTGCAGGCTTTCATCACCAAAACCATCTTTACCAATTCCGGTAATCATCGTTACGCGGGCGCCGGTACGAGCCGCCATCACTGCTTGGTTTGCACCCTTTCCACCAAATCCGGTTGTAAAGCTTTCACCGAATCGTGTTTCACCTGCCGCCGGCAAAATATCTGCATAGACAGTTAGATCCATCATCGTGCTACCTATAACCGCAATATTTGTGGATGTGAAACTTGTCATTGCTAAATAGATATTTCTGAGCGAGATTCGTGAGATTTCATTGCAGCAGCAAATGCTTTATGTGAGTTAACTACTTCGGCAACTGTTGCACAACCGAAACGATCGCCAAGCTTGCCTTCACGTTCTGCGAAATATGCCGCCCACATTTGTAGCAGCGCATCTGGAAAACCAAATTCAAATATATGTCCAGTGATCACCGGCCAGTTAGTTATATGGCCAGGTTGTATCTCAGACCAAACTTGCTCACCGTTTCGTAGTGCAAAGGTGTGGTAAACAGCAGGGTTCTTGGTGCTAAAACGAACGCCACCAGTCATACCAATTGCTGAAAAGAAAAAGGTGTTGCTCTCACCTGGAGCAATGCGCTTCATCTCCCAATACATCGGAAATTCGCGAACGTTTCCAGGATTTTTAGCGCGCATCGCTAAAACTGCGTTATCAAAAGTATCGCAAGGACTTTGTTCACCAGCAGAATTTTCACGATGGGTAACAATGTCATCTAATATTGCAAAAACTTTTGTGGGCGTGTATCCCAAACGCAGCGGAATATGTGCCGCATGCATTCCGAGATCGCCCAATACACCGATATCGCCGCAGAACTTACGCTGGCGTTTCCAGTTAATTTTCTTTTTGCGGTCAATATCTGAGGAATGCAGCAGCCCAGATCTAACTTCAACAATTTCGCCAAGGTTGCCTGTCTGAACCTCACGTACAGCAGCTTGTGCGCCAGGATAAAAAGGAAGTTCACTAGATACGCGTACAAAGTTGGGCTTTCCGACTAGCGCCGCGGCAATTTTTTCAGCAGCTGCTAGATCAATTCCAAATGGTTTCTCGCCCAAGAAATCCTTGCCGGAGTTAATGGTTGCAATGTAAATCTCTTCGTGCAGGTTATGAGGAACAGCGATGTATACGACATCCACATTGGGGCTAGCCAGTAATTGCTTGTAATCGCTATATGACTCGGCGACCCCAGCGCTGGTAAAGAATTCACGAACCGAATCTGATGTATCTGCAATAGCTGTGATTACTGGTCGTACTGGATGGTCCAACAACGCAGCCCAGCGCCCGACAAGTGCCAATAACTCACGGCCCATTAAACCACCGCCAATAATGCCGACTTTAACTATTTTTTGCGATGACATTTCAAGGGTTAACAATCTTTAGCGCATCTGCAACAGAAGTGCCCTTATGTAACATTGCCATAAGCGCTTGCGTCATCTTGGCAGGTTTTGGATGAGCAATGATATTTCTTCCATAAACAATTCCTGCTGCGCCTTGTTTTAAAACCTCAGCAGTTCTATTTAGAAGTTCTTCATCATTTACACGACCGCCGCCGCGAACTAACACTGGAATAGTGCCGGCTGTTTGGATCACATGGTGATAATCGGCGGCAACATCAGTTGGGTCTGCCTTAATTACATCTGCGCCCAGCTCGATTGCTTGGCGAACCAATGGCACAACTTTTTCTAACTCGCCATCGGATGTGTATCCACCTGCCGAAGAATCTTTCATCACAAGCGGTTCCACCATCAGCGGCATTCCGTAATGTTCGCACTGCGCTTTCAAAGTCATAATGTTGCGGATACAAGCATCGCGGAGTTCGGGGCGGCCGGGCAGGTCAAGCAGATTTACTACAACAATTGCGGCATCGAGACGAACTGCCTGCAAAACTGGTTCTTCCAGCAAAATACTAAATAGATGATCAGGAATAACTTTTCCGTAAACATTTGCCACATCTGTGCGCATAACAAGGGCAGGTTTATGGGGGTTTGGATGGTTCTGCAGCAATTTTGCCTGACCTAAAGTCAATTGAATCGCATCAGGAGCTGCCGTAATTAAGGTGTCGACGGCCGCTTTCATATCTTCAATACCTGCTAGAAAAGTGCCCTCCCCAAAAAAGCCGTGGTCTACTGCGATATCAAAGCAACGACCGTTATTAAAAAGACGCTTCAGGCGAATTGATACATCAGACATTAACTGGCTCCAATTTAGGTGGTAAATATATTGTTCCTGCAAGTAGTCTAGAACCATGTCGCATAATTCAACTACCCCCGCCAAGCTACCCTCAAATCAATTTGATCACTTTTACCGAGGTGGAAATCGCATCGGTGCGCTACGACATGGTCCTGGCGGACCTATGCGTCCCGAGGAATGGATTGGCTCAGTAACAACTCGTTTCGGTGAAGCCGAACAAGGTCTTTCTCGTTTAGAAGATGGAACTTTGTTACGCGATGCTATTAAGGCTGATCCTGACAACTGGCTTGGTGCAGATCATGTTAAGAATTTTGGACTTAGCACTGAAATATTAATTAAGTTACTAGATCCCGATCAACGCCTGCCTGTTCACTATCATCCGAATAAAGCATTCGCTAAAACTCATTTAGGTCTAGATCACGGCAAGACTGAGGCTTGGATTATTTTGGAAGCACCCGCTGGTTCCGGAGTTGGCTTAGGTTTTGCAACTAAGCAAAATAAGGAAGATTTATTAAAGTTAGTTCGCGCGCAAGATTCCGCCGCGCTCCTTGCCTCACTTCGCCGTATTGAAGTAAGAGTTGGAGATGCCGTCCTTGTTCCTGCAGGTGTTGCACACGCAATTGATGCTGGAATTTTTGTCCTTGAACTTCAGGAGCCAACAGATCTCAGCGCGCTGCTGGAATGGGAAGGTTTTGCAGTAGACGGAATTAAAGACGGTCATCTGGGACTAGGTTTTGAAACGGTTACCGATGCGCTGATGCTTGATCCACTAACCGATGCCGAATTTGACTCGCTAATTACCAACACCGCCTTTTCTGGTGGATCACTTCGTTCAGTTCTGCCGCTGAAATCTGATGGCTATTTCCGCGCTCACTTAGCGCCCGGAACTGGAGACTTTCCAGCAGGATTTGCAGTTGCGCTAGTCCTAGATGGAGATGGTGAAATCACATTTAGCAACGCTCCGGCAATGATAATTACAAAAGGTGATGCGATCGTAATTCCATTCTCTGCTGGTTCATTTTCGATTACCGGTTCTAACGCGATCGTTTGCCGTCCCCCACTTGCAGAATTGGCCCGAGACGCCGAATAAAAATGTCCCAAGAAATTCTGATTGGTGTCGATATCGGTACCTCCCGCTTAAAGGCGGTAGCTACCGATTTAAATTTAAAAATCTTGGCCGAGTATGCCGAGCCAACACCTTGGAAACATGAGAAAAATTTCAGCGATATCGATATGTTGCTGCTGGCAAAGACGGTAATTGCAGTTGCTTCACGGGCTGCAGAAATTGCTGGTGGAAAAGTATTAGCAATTGGAATTACCGGCTTTAGTGAAACTGGAGTTTTAATCGATGGTGCAGGTAATCCGCTAGCCCCTGGATTGGCTTGGCATGATCCACGCGGAATTACTGAACCAATTCTAAAAGAACTTGGTGACTTTGAATTTCGGGCACGTGCAGGAGCACTATTAAATGAAATCGCCTCTATTTCAAAGACTCTCTGGTTAAATAAAAATTTCCCAGAATCTAAGAAGGCAAAGCATTTTCTATCAGCACCTGAATGGGTGGCATATTCTTTAGGCGCAGAAATTGTCAATGAACTTTCACTCGTTAGCCGCACCGGATTCTTTGATGTGGAATCGCGCAAACCTTGGGAAGAAGCGATCGCGTTGGTAGGCGGCGGCAAAGACTATTTGGGAAGACTAGTTGTTGCAGGTGAGCCAATCGGTATCGTTAACAATCAGGCGCCAGAAAATTTGCGAGGCGCAGTTATTACAATTGCTGGACATGATCATTTCACTGCTGCTTATTATTGCGGAGCAATCAACGAAGGCTCACTCTTTGATTCCATGGGAACGGCAGAGGCGCTATTAAGAACTTTTAAAGCGCCGTTAACAAGAGGTGCCATCGCCGAATTAGCAGCAGCAAATGTTGGGTTAAGTTGTTCAGTAATTGCCGATCATTACACCTTGCTGGGTGCACTACCAACGGGACTAACGCTAGAACGTGCTTGTGCACTAGTCGGAGTTGCAACACGTGAAGAGAAGATTGCCCTTGGGGAAGCCGCGCTAAAGATTGATCCCAGTGCAAGTGCGATGCGCGTTGTAAATGATTATCACGGATTATCTGTTACTAATTTAGATGATGCGGTTTCGCCAGCAGCACTTTTTCGCGCAACCGTAGAACATTTAGTTGATGACTCATCTGAAATGGTTGCCTTAATCGAGAAATTCACCGGCAAGGCGCAGAACGTTGTGATCGCAGGTGGATGGATTAACAACCCAGTGATCGCAGCAGCTAAAGAAAAACAATATGGAAGTTTTCGAGTTTCCGATGCCACAGAGGCAGGAGCCACAGGCGCTGCAGAATTTGCCGGAATTGCAGCCGGAATTTTCCAGCTAAAAAATAGTTAACCTACTTATATTGCTCAAGCGTCCAAGCACGTACACCACCGGCAACACCTGCAGCATTTGGAACGATAACAACTTCATCTCCCATGCGATCTAAATCAGCTTGGCGAATGCAACGAGCATTTCCCCCGCCGATATAGAGACGATCCCACATAAATACTGGGCGCAGTTCATCAACCATGGCGCGAATGCGACGCGACCAGAAGGCATTTCCTAAACGCCGACGTTCGTGTTCGCCAATCCAAGTGTCATAAGTGGTGGCGCGACGAACAGGTGCATGTGAAAATTCAATGTGAGGCGAAAGTGAACCGCCGTAAAAAATTGCAAAACCAAGTCCGGTTCCGAGGGTAATCACAACTTCATATCCTGAACCAGAAATAATCCCAGCCCCGTGAACTTCGGCATCATTTAATACTCGAGTTGGCATTGCTAATTTTTTGAGAAGGGCGCTTTGCATATCAAAGCCACTCCATTGTTCTTGAAGTTCTGGATCAATTCGTGTACGTGGACCACTCTTGGTCATGTAATGAGGTGTTGAAATAACTACACCGTGTCGAATCATTCCAGGCATACCGATTGTCGCGCGATATGTAGGCGGCAACGAATCAGATATTCCCTTTATAGTTTCGATAAAACGCTCAGGTGAAAGTGGGTATGGAGTTTCGATGCGACCTGGCTTTGAGTGCATGGTGCCAGATTCGTCGAGTACGCAGCTCTTTAAAAACAGTCCACCGCAGTCGACCGAGAGGGTTAAACGTTCATCGTTAGCCATTGACCAATCTTCCCACAATATTTTCGAAGAATAAAACCGCTATTTTCCGCGCTGACCGTAGATATTTTGATATCGGTCATATAACTTATCAACGCTCTCTTGGTCGATTAATTTCAAGGTGCCAAGCGTCTTGGCAATCCAAGTTGTTTTTGCAACATCCTCGCACATCACCGCAGACTTAACTGCTGCTGTTGCATCTTTACCAATTGAGAAAACTCCATGATTTTTCATAATCACAGCAGAGGAGCGGTGTCCTGTGAGGGTTTCTACAACACCTTTTCCGATTGCATCATTTCCAATTAGTGCGAAAGGTCCCAGTGGAATTTCGCCACCAAATTCATCTGCCATTGCAGTTAGTGCACATGGAATAGAACTGTGAATAGCGCTCCAGGCTGCTGCGTAATTTGAATGTGTATGTACAACACCGCCCACTTCTTTCATGTGGCGGTAGATATAAGCGTGTGTGTGGGTATCACTTGATGGCGAAAGATTCCCTTCAAGGACATTGCCATCAAGATCGCAGATAATCATTTGTGATGGTTCTAAATCTTCATAACTTACCCCGCTTGGTTTGATCATGAAGCGATCACCATCTGACATACGTTCAGAAACATTGCCCGCAGTCCATGCGACCAATCCATAACGCTGCAAGTCAATATTTAATTGACAAACTTTCTGGCGTAACTCTTTTTTGCCGCTCATTATTTGCCTTCCGTAGATGTGAGTGCGCGATCGCGAATGGCTCGAAGCGAGTGCATTGCGCCGTTGTGACCGAAGGATTCGTATAGGTCGTTATAGTGCTTATATAACTGATCATAAACTTTGGCATTTGCTGAAATTGGTTGGTAGCGATCTTGGGCAACGCCACCCATCGCAGCAGCCGCGCTTTGCACATCCTTATATGCACCGGCGGCTACAGCAGCATGAATAGCTGACCCGAGCGCCGGACCTTGTGCAGATTTGATAATAGTAATTGGCATATTTAAAACATCGGCATAAATTTGCATAACAAATTTATTTTTAATTAACCCACCCGCGGCGATGAATTCTTTAACTGGAACTCCAGATTCGTTAAATGTCTGCACAATCTTGCGCGCACCGTAAGCAGTTGACTCAACAATTGCACGATAGATTTCTTCGGGCTTTGTCGAAAGTGTTAGCCCCATAATCAAACCGGATAACTGATGATCAACCAGGGTGGAACGGTTGCCACTCTGCCAATCAAGGGCTACTAATCCATGTGCTCCAACTGGTTGCGCGCTAGCTAAATCAGATAGATAGGTATGTATATCTACACCTTTTGCGCTAGCTGCGGCTGTGTAATCCACTGGCGCGTAATTATTAGCAAACCATCCGAAAATATCGCCAACGCCAGATTGACCTGCTTCATAGCCAAGTGCGCCATCGATAATTCCGCCATCAACCACGCCACACATTCCCGGAACTTCTGCAAACTTTTCCGAAACCATTACGTGACATGTTGATGTGCCCATAATTGCAACCATCTGCCCTGGATTAACCGCGTTCGCTGCAGCAGATGTCACGTGCGCATCAACATTTCCAACCGCGACAGCGATACCTTCTGGCAGACCCGTCCACTTTGCGGCCTGGACAGTTAACTTGCCAGCAACAGCGCCCAATTGGCCGATCTCATGTTCAAGTTTTTCAGATATGAAATTCTCGAATTTAGGGTTTAGCGCTGCCAAATATTCTTTGCTTGGGTATTTTCCATCTTGATAAATGCCTTTATATCCAGCGGTACAGATATTGCGCACATAGGTTCCGCAGAGTTGCCAGATAATCCAGTCGGCTGCCTCCACCCATTTATCCATCGCGTTATAAATTTCTGGCGCATCTTCTAGAACTTGCAGCGCTTTGGCGAACTCCCATTCAGATGAGATTTTGCCGCCATAGCGAGAAATCCAGGGCTCTTTACGTGCGTGTGCGAGTTCGGTGATGCGATCTGCGTGAGGCTGCGCCGCATGATGTTTCCATAACTTCACATAAGCATGTGGGTTGTTGGCGAATTCGGTGAGTTCAGATAAAGGTGTGCCATCTGCTTTGACTGGCAATACGGTGCAAGCCGTAAAATCGGTGGTTATACCAATTACTGAATCAGGACTTATCCCAGATTCTTTAAGCACTGCTGGGACGGTAACTTTCAAAACATCAACATAATCAGATGGAACTTGCAGTGCCCAATCCGGTGGCAACTTTGCACCTGTTGCTGGCAATAAATCTTCTAAAACTGCATGGGGATATTCGTAAACCGCCGTCGCGATTTCGGCACCATCCGAAACTCGCACCAATAGCGCGCGGCCAGAAAGTGTTCCGTAATCAACACCAATTACATACTTATTAGCAGCGCTATCTAACACGGGGCAGAGCCTACCGCAGAGGTTCTTGCTACTGCTAGAGTTGAAAAACTTTAATAAGGAGATCTGATGACTGTCGTAACAATTCTGGGTGCAGGCGGAAAAATGGGTAATCGTGTTACCAAGCCGCTGCTTGATACCAAGAAATATGAACTTCGCTTTGTCGAAAAATCTGAAGCTGGTCAGGCGCGAATTCGTGAAGCCGGATTGACGGTTATGGAACTAGATGAAGCCTTAAGGGGAACAGATGTTGTTATCTTTACGACTCCCGATGCTTTAGTTAGACAGATTTCAGATGAAGTAGTACCAAAATTAGATCCCGGAACAAAGATTCTCTTCTTAGATCCAGCAGCAATTGCAGCAAGTCGTGTAAAGAAGCGCGAGGACATTAGTTGTTTTGTCTGCCACCCAACACATCCGCCAGTATTTAGTTTGCTTGGCGAGACTGATCCTGCAGCACGTCGCGATTATTGGGGTGGTGGACTTGCCACGCAAGCGCTAGTTTTTGCAATTGCTTGGGGCACTGAAGAAGAAGCAGATTTGGTAGAAACTATTGCCACCGAAATGTTCGCGCCTATTAGCCAGAGCCACCGCATAACTGTTGAACAAATGGCCTTACTTGAACCAGCGCTTAGTGAAACTTTGATTAATGGTTGTATTGAAGTAATCACCCAGGGATTGCAGAAGGTAATTGACCTGGGAGTTCCTGAAGCAGCAGCTAAAGATTTCTGCATGGGACACTTGCAAATTAGTATCGCGCTTTTATTTGAAGAATTAAATTGGAAGTTATCTGATGGAGCTCTAATGGCGCTTAAGAACGCTCAAGGATCGCTATTCCGCGACGATTGGGATGCCATCTTCAAACCAGAAAATGTCTTGGCTAGCGTTAAACAAATAACGGGTGGAGATAAGTAATTTCATGCGTTTAGGAATTTCTAGCTTCACCTTTCCTTGGGCGATCGGCGGAATCGACAACGACCATCCAGTATCAATGACCGCCTTCGAGCTTCTGGATAAGGCACACGATCTTGGGGCAGATGTACTGCAGATTGCCGATAATTTGCCGATTGGTCACTTATCTAACAAAGAGTTGAGCCAGTTAAAAACAACAGCGGATTCTCTTGGAATCGCACTTGAAGTTGGAACCCGCGGCATCGCGACTTCAAATATTGCACGTTTTCTCGAGATCGCTGCGATCTTGGGCTCACCGATTTTGCGCATAGTTATCGATACTAAAGATCATGAACCAACGATGGATGAAATCAATTCACTGCTGGCGCCATTTGCAGATCAATTTCGCAAATTAAATATCAGGTTAGCGATTGAAAATCACGATCGCTTAACCTGTGCGCAATTTAATGAAATCATTGATCGACTTGGTGATGACTGGGTTGGAATCTGTTTGGACACCGTTAACTCTTTAGGCGCTGTAGAAGCTCCAAATACGGTTGTTCCTGCTCTTGCTCCGCGAGCAATAAATGTTCATATGAAAGATTTTGAAATAGTGCGCAGTAACGGTCAGATGGGCTTTACCGTGCAGGGCACCGCGCTGGGTCAAGGCCGTCTTGATGTGCAAATTGTGATTGCCGCTGTTGGCGGTTCAAACCGTGACATAACTTCCGTAATCGAACTTTGGACTCCGCGCCAATCAAGCTATGAAGAAACTGTTGCGCTGGAGGAAAGTTGGGCGGTACAAAGCGTTAAATTCTTACGTGCGTCGATAGGATTAAAAGCATGAACCTATCGGGATACAAAGTTGCCGTCACCGGAGGCAGCGGTGGAATTGGTTCAGCTTTAATAACAGGGCTAGTCAGTGCGGGCGCAGCTGTTTACAATTTAGACCGAACCGCTTGCACCAACAAAGGCGTCGAATATGTAGAAGTAGATCTAAGCGACGAAGAGAGTGTGAAATCAGCCTTCTCTAAAATTACAAAGCTAGATGCCTTAATTGTTTGCGCCGGCATTCAGTTAGTCGGTAAAGATTCCAAAATTGCTGATGTCTCTCTAGATACTTGGCAGAGAACTGTTGATATAAATATGACTGGGGCTTTTCTATCTGTTAAGTATGCAATGTCTGCGCTAATCAAATCTGGCCACGGCTCAGTTATTTTAATTGGCTCACCAACTGGCATGACTATGGAAGGCGCGGGCTATACCGCCTACGGTGCATCAAAGGCGGGAATGATGGGGCTCTCGCGCATCATTGCAGTTGATTACAAAGAACAAGGCATCCGCTCCAACGTTGTAGTTCCAGGAACAATGTCAACACCACTTATTCAAAAAATTGTCGATGATCCAGAAAAAGGTCCAGATTTAATTAGCCGCACACCACTTGGTCGCATTGGAGATCCCAAAGATCTAGTCGGAATTGTTAACTGGCTGGTTTCAACAGAGTCATCGTTTGCAACGGGTGCCTCTTATGCAGTCGATGGCGGAATGACAGCGCGGTGAGCACCAACCATTGGCCCGACACAACCCGAGTTGAGCACGGAGATTTTACATTTGATCTGGCGCGGGCGGCTGTCAGAAATGTTAGATATAAAGATGTACAAATAATTGATCTGCTCTACACCGCGATTCGCCCTTGGGATTGGTCAACTCTTGATCCTGATGAACACAGTGAAGATGTAAAGGTAACTGGCGACATTTGCGTCATCACTATCAAAGATTTATTTGCGGGCGCACTTGATGCTCGAACCGAAATTACTATCTCAAAAGATAATCATTTTACAGTGGCCTATGAGCTGCGTGGACTTGCCGAATATTCTGTAAATCGCTGGGGAGTTTGTTTCTGTCTAAATAGCTCAGACTGGATGAGATCTACCGTTAAATCGGAAGGAATCCAATACCAATTGCTAGCCGCTATCTCACCACAGCGCGTCCTAGATGGAATTACGCAAGGGCTATTTCCTGCTTCCAATGAAATGCTTTTTGAGGCACCCGATCAACGTTCCATCAAAGTCACTTCAACTGGCAAGGTCTTAGAAGCAGAAGATCAGCGCAATTGGACAGATAACACCTACAAGATTTATAGCGGTTCACTAAGTGAGCCTCGACCATTTGTGACAAACGCTGGAAGCCTTTGGCAACAAAGCGTGAGATTTGAGATCAGCCCACCAAGTAAGCAAGTGCCAGATGGTTCAAAGATAGTTGTTAAAGAGATCGATTCGTTGCCGAGCATCGGATTGCAGTTCAATACCGATCCACTACTGCCACTAGATGAGCTAAATACCGCACTTTTCTTACTTGATATCGACCACATGCGAATCAATGAAGAATCTCTGACAGCTCAGAAGGTTATTAGCGCTTCAACTAATGGTTTGATCGTGGAGGCGGCTCTACTTTCTTCTCACTCCGGAGACAAACTGCACCGGGAAATTGAGCACTTAAATAAACAAATACCAGCAGGATCTCGAATATTAATTCATCGTGAAGGCCGAGAAATTATTGAAGCGAGTGACTTACCCAAGAATAAATCACTGAGCTCATTTATTCCGGGAACTGATGCATATTTAGTAGACCTACATCGCAACACATATAATTTTGGCGAATCTGTTTCTTATTCAATGGTTCCAACACTTCATTCGACAGATACTGAAACAATCTTTAAGACTCTCTATACCCAAAGAGAGTCAATTCAATTTGTGCAAGAATTTCTGGCGCCACAGGTATTGATATCTCCAATAACTTTTTCAACGCGAGGCAATCCCGAGACAGGTCATGCACGTGATCTCCGCATTCACTTTGCAAATCCCGAAACAGCTCTGCGAATTAGAACTCTTGAAGGTGCAGCCTGGACACTTGGTTCGATATTTGCCCTAGCGAGCGCCGATGCTTATTCCGGAACATGGCACGAACTGTTCGGAGAATTTGGAATTATCTACCCCGATGGTGACGCAGTTAAATTCACGCCAACATTTCACGCTTTAGCCGCACTTGGCGCACACCACGCACACGAGATCACCATCGCAACATCACTAGATAACTCTTGGGTGGCATTTGAAAATCGAGAGGTGAGAAAGATCGTTGTCGCATCGCTTCGCCCCTGGGCTATCGAAATTACAGCCAATGTTCTGGCCGGTTACAAAACGATCCAAAGTTTGCACGCCAGCGAATGCGAAAAGGCCGGCCAAATCATGGACTGGTGGTCATATGCTCAGACGACCCCGATTCTGGGCGGCCTACCCCTTACTTTGGCGCCCTTTGAAATTGCCATAATCCGCGGATAGCCCCGCACGTAACGGTTAGATAACAATCGACTTTTCACTTAAAAACCCTTCTCTTGCAGGTTGACCCTATGTAGTATCGGTTGCGATTGACCCACCTATAGGAGGAAATACATATGGTAAAGCTTTTCTCACGCCGCACTGCAGCAATTGTTGCTGTAGCCGCAGCGTCAATGCTCGTGCTGTCAGCATGTTCAAGTGGCGGCGGCGACAGCGACAAAGTTGCTGTCTCACTAATTACTAAAGATCAGTCAAACCCATTCTTCGTTGCGATGATCGCAGGAGCAACTGCTAAGGCAGAAACTCTAGGAGTAGAACTAACTGTTACATCTGGCGTAGATGAGTCAGATTACGCAGGTCAGATTTCAGCAATTGAAAATGCTATCTCTGCAAAGCACGCTGGTATCTTGATTGTTCCAGTATCTACAGAAGTTAACGCAGCAATCACTAAGGCCCGCGAAGCTGGTCTATACGTAATTGCTCTTGACACACCACCAGATCCTGCTGACATCGTCGACATCACTTTCGCAACAGATAACTGCGAAGCTGGTCGTTTGATCGGTAAGTGGGCGGCTGCAAAGCTTGCTGGCAAGAAGGCAACAATCGCACTTCTTGACATCTTCGATGATCGTATTGTGTCTGTTGACTACTGCCGCGACAACGGATTCCTTGATGGAATGGGAATCGACGTTGCAGATCCTAAGGTCATGGGAGACGAAGCCAAGACTGGCAAGTACTCAGGTGGCGATTACGAGATCGTTGGAAACGTAGCAACAGGTGCTAACGAAGACGGCGGCCGTACAGGTCTTGAGCAACTTCTTGCTAAGAACAAGAAGATCAACGTTGTATACACAATCAATGAGCCAACAGCAATCGGTGCTTGTGCTGCAGCAGCTGCTGCCGGCGTAAAGATCGATGTAATGGTTTCAGTTGACGGTGGCGGAGCCGGTATCGGCGCTGTTAAGTCAGGTTGCATCAATGCAACTTCACAGCAGTACCCATTGTTGATGGCTGACCTTGGCGTACAAGCAATCTATGACATCGTAAAGAACGGTACAAAGCCTGCTAACTCAGAAGGCCTTGACTTCTTCAATACAGGCGTCAAGTTGATCACTGATGACCCACAAGAGGGTGTTCCATCAGAGACAACTGAATACGGTCTAGCAAACGCTTGGGGTTAATCCCAGCTCTTTAGTGAATAACTAAAGAAGATTGTTTAAAGAGGGCGGCTGCTTCGGCAGTCGCCCTCTTTAACAAATCCCGATAAGTAATTTGAATTACCGCTATGTTTAGCAAATTATCAGAATTGTAAGTTCGCACCTTTGAAAGGACCACAAGTGAGTCAAGATACGGCCACATATGACGCGGCGTCGGAGTTCCATGACCGCGCATCGATAAGCCAGAAAGTCCAAGCAACTCTCCATAAATACCCATGGCTGAGCTCAACAATGGTGCTAGTTGTAGCATCGATAATCTTTAGTTTCTTCAATGAAAACTTTTTAACACCATCTAACTTCTCACTTATCCTGCAGCAAGTAGCGATCGTCGGAGCAGTTGCAGCCGGACAGACCTTAATTATTTTGACTGCGGGTATCGATCTCTCATGTGGCGCCATCGCAGTCTTTTCATCAATGACCATGGCAAAGTTAGTTCAAGGAGCGCCTGGCGAAGGCGAACCGGTTGGCATAGCTGTCTGGTTAGCATTCCCAGCCGGACTTCTTGTCGGCATGCTCGGTGGCGCAATTAATGGCTTCTTAGTCACAAAAGTTAAGTTGCCACCATTTATCGTGACCTTGGGTACTTACAACGTATTCCTTGCACTCACTCTTACTTTGACAAAGGGAACTGTTCCTTCAATTGAGATGGATCCATTCCTATTAACTCTTGGTAACTATGTAAATATCGGACCATTCCGAGTTACAACAGGTGTGCTATTTATGTTCGCTATGTATATGGTCTTGGCCTTCGTATTGCGTTACACCTCGTGGGGACGCCACGTATACGCAGTTGGCGATGACATCGATGCAGCGCGCCTGGCAGGTATCTCCGTTAACCGCGTTCTGATGAGCGTTTATATGGTTGCCGGACTTACCTTCGCGCTCGCAGCCTGGATTGTTATTGGCCGAGTAACTGTGGCTAGCCCAAATACTGGTGGCGATCTAAACCTTGATGCCATCACGGCAGTCGTGATCGGCGGTACTTCTCTATTCGGTGGCCGCGGCACAATCTTCGGTTCGCTAATCGGAGCGATAATCGTGGGTGTTTTCCGTAACGGCCTAACACTTGCTGGCGTGGATCTTTACTACCAGCTCATGGCGATCGGTCTTCTTATTATCTTCGCTGTCTCTGTTGACCAATGGATCAGAAAGGCACGCAAATGAGTAAGTCACCAATTCTTCAAGCCGTTGGACTAACTAAATCCTATGGTCGTGTCGTCGCACTCGATGGCTCAGATCTAGACCTCTTTCCAGGTGAAGTTCTCGCAGTAGTTGGCGATAACGGAGCTGGTAAATCAACGATGATTAAATGCTTATCTGGCGCTGAAATTCCTGATGAGGGTCAAATTATTCTTGATGGTCAACAAATGTCATTTAAGCGACCTAACGATGGACGCCATGCCGGAATCGAAACTGTGTACCAGACACTCGCTGTTGCACCAGCACTCGATATCGCATCTAACCTCTTTCTCGGTCGTGAAATGCGTAAGAAGGGTCCGCTTGGATCAATTTTACGTATGACCGATAACTCTGGAATGCGCAAAGCTGCCAAAGAACACATTGCAGCCCTTGGCATCGGAACCATCCAAAACATTACACAAGCAGTTGAAACTCTTTCAGGTGGTCAACGTCAGGCAGTTGCAGTTGCTCGCGCAGCTGCTTTCGGCCAGAAGGTAATCATCTTGGATGAGCCAACTGCAGCCCTTGGTGTTCGTGAATCACGTCAAGTACTCAAGCTAATTGAGTCACTGCGTGATCGTGGGATGCCAGTTATCTTGATTTCACACAATATGCCTCAGGTCTTTGAAGTTGCAGATCGCATCCAGATTCAACGCCTCGGAAAGCGTGCTGCAGTTGTTAACCCTAAGACTCACTCAATGAACGATGTTGTTGCAATCATGACTGGTGCGATGACTGTTGATAAGAAAGACCAAGCGCTTACTCCAGTTCGTTAATTAGTAGCTCAGACAACAATGACCACACCGCTTCGCCTTGAATCGGATGTGGTCATTGTTGGTTCTGGGATGGGTGGAGCCACAACTGCCTTCGCGCTGGCTAACAAGGGCGTAAAGACGCTGGTTTTAGAGCGTGGAGAACGTATGCCGCGCGAACCCGAAAACTGGTCGCCATCTGAAATATTTATGAAGACCCGTTACAAGCCAGATGAAAAATGGGTTGATGAAAAAGGGAAATCTTTTGTTCCCGGAGTTCATTATTTTGTTGGCGGCAACAGCAAGGTTTATGGCGCATCACTGCCCCGCTTTAGCCGCTTCGACTTTGGAGTAATCAAACACCAAGAAGGTATCTCTCCGGCTTGGCCATTTACATATGAGGATTTAGAACCATATTACTACGGCGCAGAAGAGTTATATCGCGTCCACGGTGATGCTCAGAATATTTATGGCAACAATCGCAGCACGCCATTTCCATATCCGGCGATGAAGCACGAGCCATATGTAGAAGAGCTCGGACAGCGACTTACCAAAGCTGGGGTACATCCACATTCCAATTCGATGGGAATTGATTTAGGACCAGGTGGAAAATGTATTCGCTGCAGGACATGCGATGGCTTTGTCTGCAAGCTAGATGCCAAGAGCGATGCCGAAGTAAATGCACTTAATCCAGCAATTGCCACAGGAAATGTCACTCTGGAGACTTCTATTCAAGTAAACCGAATTGTTTTATCTGCCGATGGCAAATCGGTTAGCCATTTGGAAGCAACTCGCCATGGTGAACAGTTGGAGATTCATGGAAAGAAATTTGTGATTTCGGCTGGTTCAGTAAATACCGCAGCTTTGTTATTGCGATCAGGTGTTGCAAATTCATCTGATCAAGTTGGACGAAACTTTATGATGCATAACAACAGCCATATCGCAGCCATTGATATGCGCCGCAAAAACGATGTCACTTTTCAGAAGACGCTTTCTTTTACAGATTGGTATTTAGATGGTGGCAAGGGTTATCCACTTGGTGCGGTTCAATTAATTGGAAAAGTTCAGGGCATCATGATGAAATCATTTGCAAAGCACGTCCCACTGCCGCTGCTAAATTTGGTTTCTGATCACAGCGTTGAATTTGTGGTTATGAGCGAGGACCTGCCGCACCCTGAAAACCGCGTAACTATCGCACAAAATGGGGCTATTAAGATCGCCCGCAAATCTGTCGGTATGAAAACACATATGGAACTCCTGCGCCGGGCGAAGAAAATCTTACGTAAGACTGGTTACCAAGCGGTCTTTAGGCAGCCCTTTGATATTTCAATGAACTCACACCAATGCGGAACAACTGTGGCTGGCACAGATCCACGCACCAGTGTTGTTGATGGATATTGCCGCAGCCATGATCACCAT
>CAWUTY010000110.1:0-6846 GCA_963925575.1 Candidatus Nanopelagicaceae bacterium | reverse complement strand
ACGGAACAGTGCTCGGCGTAATTGGTTCAAATGGCGCTGGAAAGTCTTCACTTATGCGAGTTATCTCCGGAATTGTTCCGCCATCTCAAGGACGAGTTGAATTACATGGTTCGGTCAGCACACTTCTTGCTTTAGGCGTTGGGTTTAATCCATCAATGACCGGGCGAGCGAATGTTTATCTCGGTGGGCTCGCTGCCGGAATGTCGCGAGCGGAAATAGATGAACAGTTCGAGGCGATAGCTGATTTTTCAGAACTAGGTGATGCCATCGATGCGCCGATGCGTACTTACTCATCAGGTATGTACGCCAGATTGGCATTTTCGGTTGCCGCAACCGTGCAACCAGATATTTTGATTGTTGATGAAGCTCTCAGTATCGGCGATGCTCATTTTAAAGAGAAGAGCCTTAACCGAATCAAAGAACTGCGCACGGCAGACCGCGCTTTGATTTTAGTCAGCCATGCCATGGCAACGATCGAAGATGTCTGTAACGAAGTTGCTTGGCTGCATAAAGGAAAGTTGATGGCGCGTGGGAATCCGGCAGAGGTAATCAAGCAATACCGTGAATTTACAAACACTGGAAAGAGCTCGGCTGCAAATGAGGATTTATAAGCGAATACCAATCGCTTTAATTATCGCACTTTTATTTTCCAGTGCTCCAAATACAGCCCAAGCGATAGACGTTCCTACTAAATTTTCTTTTTCTGGAAGTGGCTACGGCCATGGCGTCGGCATGAGTCAGATTGGTGCGCGCGCTAAGGCTTTAGCTGGAGAGTCAGCTACCGCGATTTTAAATTATTACTACACCGGAACATCGGTAGAGACCACAACTGATACGCAAATACTGCGTATTAATATTGGGCATTTACTTACTTCGGCAAAAATCAAGAGTGATTCGCTTGGGGCCGCTTTTACTTTGTATGCGGGGGATATTTCAGAGACTGGTTCTGCTACTTCTATTTTAAATTATCCAAGTAAGACAGCTCTTAACGTAAATCTAAGTGGCAGCCAGATTTCGATTTCGACAACTCGTGGAACTAAGACGACCCAGATTGCAATGGGGCCCGTTTTTACACTGAGATGGAGCGGAACACGATATCAAGAGGGCCCACCAGCGATTCTTTCGGTGACGACAAATGGAGTAGTAAATAGATACCGCCACGGTCAGATGCAATTTAAAGTGGCTAAAGATAAATTATTAGGAAAGCGTTTAGAGATAATAAATTCGGTGAGATTGCAGGATGAATATTTGTGGGGGATAAGCGAAGTTCCTTCCTCTTGGCCGCAGGCCGCTTTGCAGGCTCAGGCCATCGCATCTCGCACATACGCGATTGCTAAAGCGGTTCGCATTCGCACCGCATGTGATTGTCACTTATATGGCTCAATTAGTGATCAAACATTTGCTGGCTATAGCAAAGAAGGCGAACCAAAATTTGGTGAAATCTGGAAAGGCGCCGTCAATTCGACGGTGGGGCAAATAATTACCTTCGCAGGATTGCCAATTACTGCTTACTTTTCATCATCGAGTGGTGGCATAACTGAAACTTCTGAACATGCTTGGGGTACGGCAACTCCCTATACAAAAAGTGTTTTGGATACAGCCAGCGTTGATGTAGCGCTAAATCCGCGATTTGCAACGTGGACTAGAGAAATTCCCCAGTCGATAATTGCAGCAGCCTTTGCGTTAAGTGATGTTGCGATGCTGCAAGTATTATCTCTAAATCCAGCAGGTACGGTCGCAATGATTCAAGCAACCTCGTCAACAGGGAAGACGGCGTCGCTAAGAGGTGAAACCTTTAGAAGTAGAAGCAAGTTGCCTTCTGCTTGGTTTTCAATCCTTAGCTAGTCAGTTAATTGGCATGAAGAATTGAGTTAAGCCCACCCCATGTGCCGGTGCGCATTACAACTTCCAAAGATCCGTCTAGAGAATTGCGACGAAACAATAGATCGTTTGCGCCAGATAAAGTGCCGGCTTTAACAATTTCGCCATCAGGCAGGCGCACCTTTGCCGCTGCGGTGATGTAGGTGCCGGCTTCGATTACACAGTTATTTCCAAGTGAAATACCTAGTCCAGAGTTAGCGCCGAGTAAACATTTTTCGCCGACCGAAATAACTTCTTTCCCGCCGCCACTGAGCGTTCCCATAATTGATGCGCCACCACCAACATCGCTGCCATCGCCGACAACGACACCGGAAGATATACGACCTTCAACCATAGATGTTCCTAAGGTGCCGGCGTTGAAGTTAACAAATCCTTCGTGCATAACAGTTGTTCCAGATGCTAAATGCGCACCTAATCGAACTCGATCAGCATCGGCGATACGTACCCCAGATGGGATTACGTAATCAATCATGCGAGGGAACTTATCAACGCCGAATACCGTGACATGGCCATATTTTGCGCGTAGTGCAGCGCGCACTGTTTCAAATCCTTCGACCGCACATGGACCAGCCGATGTCCAAGCAACATTTGTTAACAGCCCGAAGATTCCATCCATTACAGCGCCATGTGGCTTAATTAAACGGTGAGAGAGTAGATGAAGTCGCAGATAAGCATCAGCGGCACTTTGCGGTGCAACCGATAAGTCAATCTCAATTGAAATAATCTCACGCGTTACTTTGCGGACATCATCTTGGCCAACCAGCGCGGTTAAAGATTGATCAGGCTGACCAGTTAGTGCGCCAAGTGAAGGGCTAGGAATCCAAACATCTAGAACTGTTGCGCCAGATAAAGTTGCAATTCCATGGCCCGAGGCCAATCGTGATGGAGATTTCGATGATGCAGACATGCGATAAGCCTAACCCCTATCCTTTGGCTCATGCGTATCGCCGTTTATTGCTCCTCATCACAGACTATCGACCAGAAATATATTGAGTTAGCCCACGACCTAGGGGCGGCGATTGCGGCACGTTCGTGGGAACTCGTAACAGGTGGCGGACATATTTCTGCGATGGGAGCCGTCTCGCGCGGTGCTCGCCAATCTGGCGGACGAACGATCGGCGTAATTCCACAAAGGCTAGTTGATATCGAATTTGCAGATAAAGAATGCGATGAACTGCATATCGTTGACTCTATGCGTAGCCGCAAAGCAAAGATTGAAGATCTTTCCGATGCCTTTATTGCGCTGCCGGGAGGCATCGGCACTTTAGAAGAGTTATTTGAAATTTGGGTGGGACGTTTTCTTAAGTTCCACGATAAACCAGTGATTGTTTTAGATCCATATGATTTATATGCACCCCTTGCAACGCTGATTGATCATTTAGAAGAACACGGTTTTGTTAAGCCGGGCCAACGCGAACTGTTGCACTGGGCACGAACCGTTGATGAAGCCCTAGATATTGCAGCACAATAAAATGGGTAATCAATAGATGTCTCACACAATTCGACTTAGCGTCAAACTGCCGTGCTCAAGATCTCGCGCGTGGAAGGCGATCGCTGATTGGGAAAGTCAAGGCGATTGGATGTTGCAGACAAAAGTTTGGGTCACTTCACAAATTCATGAAGGAGTTGGCACATCTATTTCAGCATTTACTGGACCGTTCTATAAAAGCTTTCCCAGATTTTCAAAGCTGGGGTTACTGGACACAATGGTTGTAACGAGTTGGCAACCACCAGTGCGTTGCGATGTTTTGCACACAGGTAAGATCTTTAAAGGAACTGGCGCTTTCGAACTTATCGAAATTTCCCCAAACTCAACTCGCTTTAATTGGTCTGAAGGAATTGAGTGTTCACGCGCGAAATTTTTCGCAATCTACCCATTTATGTGGCTTGGAGTTCGAATCTCGCTGGCTCGCCTGAAAGCAACGCTAGGCAGACCCGAGTAACCTTGAGTATATGAACGCGCCCCTCTCCTTGGCTGATGCCTTGGCGCAATTGCCAGAGGAAGAGCGAATCATTTTGACCTTGCATTACTTAAGATCGATGCCTAGCGATGAAATTGCTAAATTACTAGGGGTGCCTGAAAAATCAGTAATAACAGTTATGGCATCAGGGAAAGGGCGAATTACCGCGTTACTTGGGCTCGGCTAAGGCATCTGCCTGACTCGATTTCATCCCTAGCCCGATTTACGAGATACTTATCCTCTGTAGTTTTCAGTGTGGCCAGATATGGCCGCATCTTTCGCAACAAAGGAGTCTTCCCTATGGCAGCCATGAAACCTCGAACTGGTGATGGACCGATGGAAGTAACCAAGGAAGCTCGCTCCCTAGTCATGAGAATTCCACTCGAAGGCGGCGGACGTTTGGTCGTAGAACTAAATCCCCAAGAAGCCAATAACCTCAGCGCTGCCCTAGAAGCCGCTGTTGCCTTAATCAAGAAGTAATTCAACTAAAAATCTGCCGGCTAGCCGCGCTTTCCGAGCATTCTCTCGCTAGCCTTTGGCAATAATGAATTCGAAAATGGCGATTAAATATTCTGCTTCCTTGCTCAGCGCAGTCGAAGTAAACGTTGCTGCGCTCGCCGATTCTGCGGCAATTGCAATCGGATTTACCGCAAAATCAGAGGGCGAAAAGCCAGTTTTTGATTTCCCCTCACATGCGGTCTTAGTAAAGAAATTAGAAAAACTCTTTGAAGTTGATTTGCGCGATGAACTCGAATTCTTTTCTGCCACAGGTAAGACCGGAGAGTTATTTGAGATTCCGGTTGCATCAAATCAGATGCAGGCAGATCGCATCCTGCTTATTGGTTTGGGGGATGCAACAACTGCTTCATTGCGGCAAGCGGGTGCGGCCCTGGGTCGTAAAGGCCGAGGGAAAGCAACTGTAATTTCCTCAATCTGTGTTGCAAGCCCCGATCAATTGATGGCCTTTGCAATATCAGTACAACTCGGTGCCTATATCTGGACTCAGAAAACTGGAGCCACTCAAGAATTGCCGCAGTTCTTATTTGCCACAGATAAGCCAGAAGTCATAGACGATGCCAGCGTTATTGCCAGCGCCATCTCTCGCACTCGCGACTTAATTCACACACCGGCCAATATCAAGACTCCGTTATGGATGGCCGATGAGGCGCAGAAGATTGCCCTCGAAAATGGCCTCGAGATAAAAATCTTAGCTGGAAAAGAGTTAGCTGAATTTGGGGGGCTGCGCGCAGTTGGAAATTCTTCACCAAAACCGGGACCACGTTTTGTAGAAGTTACTTATCATCCGCGTGGAATGAAAAAGAATATTGGCGCACTCCCGCATGTGGTTATTGTCGGAAAAGGAATTACCTTTGATACCGGAGGCATTTCGCTAAAACGTCCTTATGACACCATGATGGCGATGAAATCCGATATGGCTGGATCCGCCGCCGCACTTGGCGCAATCAGTGCGCTAAACCACTTTCAACCGCAAGTGCATGTAACAGTCTTAATGATGTTGGCCGAAAATGCTCTCTCTGGTACATCGCAACGTCCAAGTGATGTCATCACCCAATACGGTGGCAAGACCGTCGAAATTCTTGATACCGATGCTGAAGGGCGCTTAGTTCTGGCAGATGGATTGGCTTACGCTGATAAGAATTTAGATCCAGATTACATAATTGATATTGCAACCTTAACGGGATCGGCGACACTTGGTTTGGGTCGCCAGCATGCGGCGATGTATACGCGAGATGAAAAGTTAGCTAAGAACTTTTATGAAGCAGGAGAAAGATCTGGTGATCGAGTCTGGCACATGCCGCTAGTAGATGATTATCACGAGGCGCTGGAAAGCCCCATTGCAGATTTAAGTCACATCACTGCGAAAAAGAAATTTAGCGCAGGCTCAATCACAGCAGCACTATTTCTCGAACAATTTGCCGGCGAACGTACCTGGGTTCACTTCGATATTGCGGGTGTTGCACGTAGTGAAGGTGATGTTGGAGAAAATCCCAAAGGTGGCACCGGCTTCGGGGTTCGCCTGCTAATTGAATGGTTGAGAACACTGTGATGATCATTGATCCACATACGTATGCTGAAGGTTTTATACAAGAGGATGAAGTAAAGAAGTCAGCGCGCGCCCGCGGTGAAGAAATTGGCGCAATTGATACAACTTGCGGCACTGGCGCTTACTTAAAACATTTGGCTCACATTCTCTCTGCGCAATCAGTAGTAGAAATAGGCACCGGCTCTGGCATCGGTGCGCTCTGGGTATTGGAAGGAATGCTGGCTAGCGGCACTCTCACTTCAATTGACGATGAGATGGAACATAGCAATGCTGCCAAACTTGCCTTTCAAGGTGCCGATATCGCAGCGGCTCGTTTTAGATTAATTACAAATCCAGTTATGGATGTAATGACTAAATTGGCAGATCGTGCATATGACTTAGTTATATTTCGCCACAATCCCGAAGACCTACCTGTTGCAATCACTGAGGCACATCGCATTCTGCGAAGTGGCGGAGTTTTTGTGATTGATAATTTCTTTGGCGGTGAGAAAGTTTCTGATCCAGCCCAACGCGACCCCAAGACCGTGGCGCTGCGCGAGGCTGGGAAATCTATGAAAAATGAGACAGACCTTTGGGTGACTTCTCTCATACCTATCGGTGATGGTTTGTTACTTGCAACGAAACTGTAGGAAGATGGGTTTATGAGCACCTCGCAACCAACTGGTTCAAATGGACCGTGGTGGATACCTACAAGCAAGAACGGCAAAGCGAATTTAATTACGCGCGCCAACGCGATACTTCTTGCCTTTGTCGCAGGTCTTGTCGGAGCAATTTTTGGTGCATCATCATCGGGATCTCTATTTGGGCAATCTATAAATTTATCTAGAACTTCGAATTCAATTGAACGAGCACCTGGTTCGGTTGCCGACATTGCAAAGCGAGTTATTCCATCAGTTGTATCAATCGAAGCTAGCGCCAAAGATGGTGGATCAACCGGTA
>CAWUTY010000109.1:0-4741 GCA_963925575.1 Candidatus Nanopelagicaceae bacterium | reverse complement strand
TGGGGGAGCTACCAATTTTGTTAGCGCTTGTGGCAACCTTCATACAATGGATGCGTGATGACAAACGTGAAACCAAACGCATCGATCGCAACGAAGCGCGAATGGCTGCGATGGGTGAACCAGATGAACTTGCTCAATACAATACATACTTAATTTCTCTTGCGTTGCGGGATACGGAAAGAGAGAAATGAGTACCAACGATCTTTATGCACTCCCATCGGAGTACAACGAACTCCGCGAAAGCGTTAAAGCATTAGCTGCAAAAGAAATTGCACCTTATGCCGCCGCAGTTGATGAAGATCATCGTTTTCCTCAAGAAGCTGCTAATGCTTTATTAAAGGCCGGTTTAAGTGCGGCTCATGTTCCAATAGAATTTGGTGGCGAAGGCGCTGATGCGCTGGCCGTAGTAATAATCATCGAAGAGGTCGCACGAGTTTGCGCTTCATCTTCTTTAATTCCGGCAGTTAATAAACTTGGCTCTCTTCCGCTGATGCTTGGGGGAAATAGAGAACAAAAGGAACGTTGGTTACCGCAACTGGCTAAAGGAAAAGGTTTTTCGTACTGCCTCTCCGAATCTGAAGCTGGCTCGGATGCTGCGGCACTTAAAACAAAAGCGGAACAAAAAGGCGATAACTGGGTTATCAACGGAAGTAAGAAGTGGATATCTAATGCCGGAGTTTCCGAGTTCTATACAGTTGTTGCGCAAACAGATCCATCTAAAGGATCAAAAGGAATAGCGGCATTTATTATTGAGAAATCTGATCCCGGGGTTTCATTTGGCTCACCAGAGAAGAAGATGGGTTTTCGTGGATCACCCACGCGTGAAGTTTATTTCGACAATGTAACTATCAGCGATGACCGTCGTATCGGTGAAGTCGGTAGAGGCCTTGCCATAGCGATGGATACTTTAGATCACACCCGAATCACAATTGCGGCACAAGCTTTAGGTATCGCGCAAGGCGCGCTAGATGTTGCGAGTAAATATTCACACGAGCGCAAGCAGTTCGGAAAAGAAATCTTTGACTTCCAAGGAATTCAATTTATGTTGGCAGATATGGCGATGAATATCGAAGCCGCGCGCCAGTTAACTTATGCCGCCGCCGCCCGCAGCGAACGTGGCGATAAAGACCTTAAATTCTTTTCGGCAGCAAGTAAGACATTTGCCAGTGATGTAGCGATGAAAGTAACCCAGGATGCGGTCCAGGTACTTGGTGGGTATGGATATGTATCTGACTATCCAGTCGAGCGCATGATGCGCGATGCCAAGTTAACGCAAATTTATGAAGGCACAAATCAAATACAGCGGATCGTAATGGCCCGTAATTTACCTAATAATTAATTTAGTTATTAAAGCGCAACAACAAATCAGGAGTCGCTGCAGCGTTCAGCGGAATATCAAATTCTTCACGCGGCAGATCTTCACTGGATATTTCATCAGGATGTATTAAGCCGATACTCCACACCTTCATTTCGGCTAAGGTGCGATCGTAGAATCCGCCGCCTTGTCCCAGTCGATAACCAGATCGATCAATTCGTAGCGCTGGGACAACCACTAATTCGATTATAGATTTATCAGGAATTGCCGGGCCAACGGGTTCAAATATCTTCTTAGATAATTTACTGGGTGATAGATCACTATCCACACCGCTCCACTTAACCCATTCCAATTCATCGCCGCTGATTCGGGGTAGGTACAAGGTTTTTCCACTCTTGAGTAAAGCCACATTTAATTCCTTGGTGCTGGGTTCATCCCCATAAGAAATGTAACTAGCAATATTTGAAACTTCTGCAAACTCAGTTGAAACCGCCAGGTATGAAAAAGAGTGATCTAGATATCTTTCACGACGTTCAAAGCGATACCGATTGCGGAGTTTAGATTTCTCACTCGCTGTGCTCACGTAAATCCCCAATATTTGGATGCTAAAGAAGTATTGTTGTCGATTATGACAGACCGCACGCGCGTAGATGAGTTTCTCTCCTCTCTTATCGCTATCTGTCGACCACTAGAACCCTTTGATATGGCACTCCTTGATGCGCACGGTGCCACTCTTGCCGAGGATATTTACGCAGGAGAAAGACTCGTGCTTAAGGCTGGATCAAGAATTCGCTCAACCCAGATTGGTTTAGCAGCGTCGATTGGACGCGATCATCTACCAACTCGTCCGCACCCGCGCGTTGTTGTTCTATCTGCTGGCCCAGATCTCGTTGAACCCGGCAATGAGCTAAAAGAAGGTGAAGAGTACGAGACTAATTCTTGGTTATTAACCACTGCCGTACGTGAAGTTGGGGCAGTTGCCTACCGCGTTCATACGATCCCAGATGATGAAGCGCAATTACAGGCGGTAATTGAAGATCAATTGGTGCGTGCAGATTTAATAATTATTAGTGGTGAACGTAAAGATGATTCATTTGACCTTATTACTCGTACTCTTTCAGCGATGGGTGAGATCACGACCGTAGACATTGCCATCGAATCTAGTGGTCGCCACAACTACGGCGTGATTGGGCCAGATAAAACTCCAGTCGTAACTTTGCCGGGGGATCCCGTCGCGGCATACATATCTTTTGAATTATTCATTCGCCCCATGATTCGCACCATGTTGGGGGCAGCCACAATTCACCGGCCTTCAATTAAGGCGAAGTTAGAGAAAGAGATTATCTCATCCGGCGGTAATCGTTCCTATATTCGCGCAGTACTTTCTGAAGATGGCAAATCAGTTTTACCATTACTCGCGCAGGGTTCTAGCGCACAAGATGAACAGGCAACGCTTTCCGATGCCAACGCATTTATCGCAATCCCCGAAGGCGATGTAAATATCGCGGCTGGAAGCAATGTCACTGTTGTTGTACTTGAGCGCAGATACATCTAAAGATTGGTAATGGTCGGCAAAATATGTCACAGCACTGGCCGGTAACTCTAAGAAGTGAAGATCTAATTCTCAGGCCACTTCGTATGCGAGATCGCAAACGATTTCTACAAGTTCGCATCGAAAATAAAGATTGGCTTAACTCTTGGGAAGCGACTTTGCCGCAAGTTCCAGGTGAAGATAGTTCGCAAAAGCTCCCCTCTTTCTATGACATGGTGCGCTGGCATCGCCGCGAAGGTCGACAAGGTCGCTCGTATTCAATGGCGATTTGGCATAAAAATCCGCAAGGTTCGAATTTAATTGGCCAGATCACCATGGGCGGAGTTATCTATGGTGCGATGCGTGGTGCCCACATCGGTTATTGGATAGATAAGGCATATGCCAATCGCGGATATACGACGCAAGCAGTCATTGCGATAACTAATTTCGGATTTGAATCCCTTAAATTGCACAGGCTTGAAATAAATATCCGCCCCGAGAATGAACCTTCAATAAGGGTGGCTCAGAAAGCTGGCTATTTATTCGAAGGGTTTCGCCCGCGTTATTTACATATCGACGGAAATTGGCGCGACCACCACTGTTATGTGAAAGAAAATTTTCGGGTTATTTAGCCCCCTAAATCCACACTCTGTGCGGGGTGCTCCTCTAACCTAGGTGCATCATGGCTTCAGGAATTATCTATCTAGCGATCATCGGCATGTGGGTGGCGTACTTCCTCCCACGTTGGGTGCACGATAGAAATGAATTTTCTGGAAAGAGCGTCGAAAGATATAAGAGCGCACTTCGTATCGTTGCTAGCAGTTCACCCGGCGGAAGTTCTGGTACCGGAGTTATTCATACCGATCTAGATCACGAAGCAAAAATTGCGCAGATGTTGATGCGTCGCAGAATAATCTTTTCTCTAATTACTATCTCATTTACTATGACGATTGTGGGTGCAATGATGCAAACTCTCGCGATTTCATTTATTGGAATTCCTGTTCTTGGGTTCATTCTTTATCTGGCGTATGTACGCCACCAATCCAACTCAGAACGCAGGCAACGTCGTCGCGTTACGCAACTACAACGAAGTACTGCTGGCGTATCTTCCACAAATTTATCTGAAGTATTGGCACCGAAAGAGAGCACTGAACATTGGATTCCACTTTCCGAGCGCGAACTAACGCGCGTAACAATTTTGCCAAAGGGAACCGCAGCTGCTCGCGGTGAGTGGCAACCAAATTCAGTTCCGGTGCCTACTTATGTAAATGCACCAAAGGCGATCACACCAAAACGTGTCCTAGATCTGACTACACCTGGCCAATGGAGCGAAGAACAAGAACGTATCGAACGTGAAGCCCTGGCAGCGGCTGCTCCTTCGCGCGATGAAATCTTTGATCAGCAACTAGCCGATGAAGCAGTTGCCCGCTTAAAGCAAACGCGCGCAGCTAACGAATAGCCTTTAAATCCAACTCGGCAGCCACATTCGGGCTTGCCATGAATCGTATGTAATCACGTCGCCAGTAAAGAGTGGCAAGAAGAAAATAAAGTTTACAAATATCGCAAAACCAACCAAACCTACAATTACGTAGGTATTTCGCTTCTTTTCAAAGTGCAGCAAAGCCACGTAGATGCAGTAAATAATCGCCAAAATTAAGAAAGGTTCAAAGACGATCGCATAAAAACTAAAGGTTGTTCGTTTTTGGAAGAAGAACCACGGCAGGTATCCAGCGGCAATTCCTGCAACAATCACATTCAGAGGTGGTTCATACCGTTTATTCGCAAATGATTTAATCCAGAAACCAATTACAACTGCAATTGCAACTGTGCCTACCCACCAAAGTATTGGGGTGCCCAGGGCCAAGACTTCCTGTGAACATTTATCTGCTCCACAG
>CAWUTY010000108.1:0-2833 GCA_963925575.1 Candidatus Nanopelagicaceae bacterium | reverse complement strand
CTAGTGCGCTAACCAGTATCTGCTGGCGATCGTATGCAATAAAGAATAAGAAGAAAGTTATTACTGCAACTGTTCCAGCGGCGCCGCCATCTAAATTATCGAAGAAGTTAATTGAGTTACAGACACCAACAATCCACAAGACAGAGATCGCGTAGTTTAAATATGTATTTCCGAAGGCAACACCCATCGTGTCAGTCGATGTCAGAATTACTGCAACGATAACTCCGGTTACCGTCTGCGCGATTAGTCGCGGCCATGGTTGCAGGCCACGTAAATCATCGACCAATCCCATTACAGAAATTGCCATCGCTGGAACCAAAACAGAGCTTGCTAGCCGGAAGGTTTCCATAGAAAAATCAACCGCTAAGAGTGAACCGTATGAAGCACACACAATGCCGAGTGCGATTGCGACGCCACCTAAATATGGCACCGGCGTTTTTTGAACTTTGCGCGCCAAATTTGGGGCATCGACTGCTCCGATACTTAGCGCCACCTTGCGCATGAGCGGCGTAATCGCACCAACAAAAATAAATGTAAGCGCGCCAAGAAGAAAGAATTGCAGTACTGAATATTCCATTACTTAATTACTTGTTATCTGACTTAAAATAATTGTTGCGCAGATCATCAACTTCAGATTTGCGGAAACGACGATGTCCACCAAGTGTGCGAATCGAAGTTAACTTGCCGGCCTTGGCCCAGCGAGTAACAGTCTTTGGATCAACGCCAAAGAGATCGGCAACTTCTCGTGGAGTGAGCAAGATTTCTGCATCTGGCAGACGGTTCATGGCTCACCTTTCTCATCTATTTCAGCCGGGCAATTTGAATGTCCGATTTGTAACGAGTGTCGGAAGTATCCGCCAAAGTGAGTGCAATTGGCAAGAGTTGATCAGAGTGACGATGGATCAAATCGCAGATTCAAAGCCTTGCACGATGCGCCAACGGCTTACCAGCCGTTCATAGCCCTGTCCAGCCATCTGGCCATCGCCGGCAGCTAGCCCTGAAAGTGAGAGCAGAACATCTTCTACAGATGTGTCAGCTTCGATTCCTTCTTCTCCCGCCAAACGCAGTCCGTAATCTAAATAATTTGCCAAGCCGCCGTAATCTAATTCGACAAGTGATTTGTTATGAAACATATCTAGCCATTCGAGTAAGTGTTCGATTTCGGCTTCTACGGATCCTTCGCCGAATGCACTGCGCACTGTTTGATGTGCAACTTCGGTTCGCGCTTTGGCATCTGCAATGTTGGTGCGCATGACGCAGAAAAGTCCATCTTCATCTTCACCACGGATACGCTCTTGTGCCATAAAGAGCGAGAACCAGCGCGGTGGAATTACCCAATTTTCAGTCAGAATGTGCGGCACGCGATCTTCCATTAAATCAACGCCTGCGGTAATTACATCTTCTAAAGATTGTGGCAAGAAAAAAGGAGTAACCGATGACGGAAGTGAATCTTTAAAATCATCAAGGGCTGCCCAACAGCGAGTTGCGGTAGACCAAGGAGAGATGTAACGAACCCCATCAATATCAAGAATGTGCGCGCCATCGGGACGACCTGCGGGTGGTTCGGGGAAAACTAAGCGGCGCAACGCCAGTTCTTGTTCTTCACGTTTTGAATTTTCATTTGCGGCGACGCCCTGCCAACGCAAGCGATCTGCCGGTTCAAATGCGGAAAGTGGTTCGTAGATGCGAAGGGAAGCAACGTAAGGAGTTGGTCTCATAACCATCAACTTACACGTGCGAAATTAGGCACGAGGGATGTAATTGCCCTCTGCAAATGGATCATCATCTTCGCGTGACTTATTTGATGAATCTTCACCATGTAATTCTTTGGCAAGACGATCAAGATCCATCTCCTGAGAGTTGTACTTGAGATCTCTTGCTACTTTTGTCTGTTTAGCTTTTGCACGGCCGCGACCCATTGGGCGACCTCCTTACCAATTGCTGTTTTCGTCAAGACGCGTAGGTTATCGCGTCAGGTAGGTACCTTCCAAAGCAGCCGCTCCTGGGCCACTTTGAGCGTGAATTGAGCCTGCCACCCAAGCTTTCATGCCTCGGGCAGCCAAGGATTTGATGCTCAGATCGGCAATCGATGGGTCGATTATCGCAACCATGCCAATGCCACAATTCCAGGTTCGCTCCATATCGTGTTGTGGAACGCCAGCAATATCTGCCATAAATTTCATTTCCGCAGGTAGCGCCCAAGTTGTGCGGTCATATTTGGCAATTAAGCCATCCGGAATAACGCGCGCAGTGTTATCTGCTAATCCACCACCAGTTATATGAGAGAAGGTTCGAATATTTTCTTGCTGCGCTCTTATCAGCGCTAAACAATCAAGTGTATAAATTTCAGTTGGGGTTAGAAGTATTTCACCCAAAGTTTTATCAAAGCCTTCATATATTTTATGTAAATCTAATTTTTGGGTAGCTAAGATATGTCGGACAAGTGAATATCCGTTTGCATGAAAGCCACTCGCCGGCATTGCGATGATCACATCACCGGCCTTCACAAGATGTGACCCAAGTTGTTTATCAGCATCCACGACACCAGTTGCTGCTCCTGCAATATCAAATTCATCTTCTTTAAGCAGACCGGGGTGTTCGGCAGTTTCTCCACCAATTAAAGCAGTATTTGCTTTTACACATCCACGTGCAATTCCCTTTACAATCTCTGCAATGCGTTCTGGGATTACTCTTCCAACTGCGATGTAATCGGTCATAAATAAAGGTTCTGCACCACAAACCACTAAATCATCTACAACCATAGCCACTAAATCTTCACCGATGGTGTCATAGATTCCCATCTGGCGAGCAATTTCAGTTTTAGTTCCAACAC
>CAWUTY010000107.1:0-3405 GCA_963925575.1 Candidatus Nanopelagicaceae bacterium | reverse complement strand
ATGACTGATTCAAAAAGTAAGGAAGAGTTGGCACAAGCACGCCTTGATGCACGGGCGGTCAAGGACTTTGCTAAAGCCGACCAACTGCGCGATGAGATTGCAGCTCTTGGTTTTGAAGTAATTGATGTTGCAGGTGGCTTTGAATTCCGTGCTAAAGAACGCTTTCCGACTTACGCCTCAACCCGCGACATTAAAGCGATCAAAATTGAAGGCGATATTGCTATCACAATCATCGTTGATGGATTTATCACCGATGCCCTTGAATCTGTCCGAACTATAAAAGCCAATACCAAAACTCCGATTCTCGCTTTGGTGATTGGTGACCCGGCAGAGTTAGTTGATGAGATTGATCTGCAATTTCAAATAGTTGCGATAACTGAAAACTTTGGCTGGGGCGAAAACACAAATGCTTTATTAAAGAATTTATCCACTAAATACCTGGTCATAATGGATCCATCAACTAAATTCCTTGGCGATGCGATGACGCCAGTAATTGCCGAGCTAAATAAGGGTGAATTCAGCGCCGTTGGTTGGCGTGGTGGTTTAGTCAATACTGACGATGAATGGCGCAGCGTAGACGATAAAGGCGCTGGCGAAGTAGATGTGCTCTTTGGCTATTTCATGGCGCTTAATTGCGCTGATGCTACAAATGCTGGTGGATTTAATAACCGTGCGATTTATTATAGAAATGCAGATATGGAATTTTCACTGCGCTTACGCAATGTAAATGGACGACTATTACAAATGGATTTGCCACTAGAACAAGGACGTCACCACGGTTATTACGATTCAGATCCCGAATTTCGAGAAGTTCAATCAAAGAAAAATTATGACCGTATCCTCGAGCGCTTTAGAGGCAAGAGCGCAATCTTGAGCCCGCGCAGGTAACCTGTACCCATGGCCGAACTTCGTCACTACACCAGCTTGCGCGTGGGCGGGCCTGCCAAAAAATTCGTTGATGCCCACAATGAAAAAGAGATCGTTGCTGCAATTGAAGCAGCTGGAGATTCACCAATTCTAATTATTGGTGGGGGAACAAATATATTGGTAGCAGATGGTGGCTTTGACGGCACAGTTATCCGCATAACAAATAAATCTCTCGAGGCTGAAATTGATGCATGCAGTGGCGCCACACTTTCCATCGGCGCCGGTGAAAATTGGGATGATTTTGTTAAATCAACGGTTGCTCGAGGTTTTGCTGGACTTGAAACATTAAGTGGAATTCCTGGTTCAGTCGGCGCATCTCCAATTCAGAACATTGGTGCATATGGCCATGAAGTGAGTGAATTTATTACTCGTGTTCGCACATACGATCGCCAGACGAAAGAAATTAAGACTTTCACAAACGAGCAATGCGAATTCTCTTATCGCAACTCATATTTCAAAGCTCATCCTGGCCGATATGTTGTTATTGAAGTTCAATTCCAGTTACGTATGGGCATCGAATCAACGCCAATTACATACGCCGAACTCGCAAATAAACTAGAGATTGCAGTTGGAGAGAGAGCGCCAGTTGTTGCAACTCGCAAAGCAGTGCTCGAACTCCGCGCCGCTAAAGGTATGTTATTAAATCCCAGCGACCGCGATTCTTGGTCTGCCGGTTCATTCTTTACCAATCCCATTATTGATTCAGCAACTGCTGCCAAACTTCCTGAAGGCGCACCTCGATGGCCACAAACAGATGGCCGTATAAAGACAAGTGCTGCATGGTTAATTGAAAATTCGGGAATCAAGAAGGGCGATGCATTTGGGGGAGCGCGGATATCAACTAAACACGTGCTTGCGCTGACCAATGCTGCAAATGCAACTGCTCAAGATATTGCTTCTTTAGCAAAGAGCGCTCAGCAACATGTTCAAGATAAGTTTGGGATTACTTTAGAACCAGAAGTAAATCTGATCGGTCTTAACCTTCAGTAAGCAACTTCTTGATTCGGCCGATACCTTCGACGATATCTTCATCGCTAGTTGCATATGAAAAACGCAAGTAACCAGAAGGCCCGAAAGCTTCACCTGGCACTGCCGCTACTTCAACTTCTTCCAAGATAAGCGTTGCAAGTTCTGCAGAAGTCTTAGGTGTCTTGCCACGAATAGTTTTGCCAAGAACACCTTTAACTGATGGATAAACATAGAAAGCACCAGTTGGGGTTGGACAAACAAAACCTGGGATCTCATTTAGAAGACCAACGATTAACTTGCGACGCCGGTTAAATGCTTCGCCCATCTTGTGAACAGCAGATAAGTCACCAGTAAGCGCAGCAATTGCCGCACGCTGTGAAACGTTAGAGACGTTTGAAGAAAGATGTGATTGCAAGTTAGTTGCAGCCTTGATCGCATCCTTTGGGCCAATCATCCAGCCCACGCGCCAACCAGTCATTGCATAAGTCTTGGCAACACCATTGATGATGATGCAAGTATCAGCAAGCCCCGGAACAAGTACTGCCATGGAAGGTGCGGTGGCACCGTCGTATAACAAGTGCTCATAAATTTCATCTAAGACAACCCAAATATTATTCTTAAGTGCCCATTCGCCAATTGCCTTGACTTGTTCTGGTGAATAGACAGAACCAGTTGGGTTTGAGGGTGAACAAAAAAGCAGCGCCTTAGTCTTTGGGGTGCGCGCAGCTTCTAGTTGTTCAACACTTACTAAATAATTTTGTGACTCATCAGCAAAGACCTCAACAGATTTTCCGCCTGCTAATTTCACACACTCGGGATATGTTGTCCAATAAGGAGAAGGAAGAAGTACTTCATCACCTGGGTCAATGATGGTGGCGAATGCTTGATAAACCGCTTGCTTTCCCCCGTTAGTTACTAGGACTTGATCAGCAGTAATTTCATAATTTGAATCGCGCTTGGTCTTAGCAACGATTGCTTCGCGCATTTCTGGCAGACCTGCAGCTGGTGTGTAGCGATGGTTTGCAACAACTTTGGTTGCAGCAGCCGCGGCTTCAACAATGTAATCAGGAGTTGGAAAATCCGGTTCGCCAGCGCCAAAACCAATTACTGGACGCCCAGCAGCCTTTAACGCTTTGGCCTTGGCATCAACTGCCAAAGTGGCTGATTCTGCGATAGCTGAAATTCGTGCGGAAACTCTGCTCATGAGTGAAGTCTGCCCTATGCGCGGGCAGAAATGAGCGCGAGTTTTACCTACCCCCCTTTGACCCTCTACACTTTGGCGCTCACGAGGATTTGCAATTCCCTAGGGTTTTGTCATGCCCTCGCGAAGGGCAGTAGCTCAATTGGCTAGAGTTGCCGTCTCCAAAGCGGCCGGTTGGGGGTTCGAGTCCCTCCTGCCCTGCAAGTTGTTTTACAGATTGTTTCAAGAAGCGATAAAGAAGTACCTAACTGATTGGAAGGAACGACGATGACAGAGTCAACAGAACAAGTTGCCGAGAAGCTCGGTCT
>CAWUTY010000106.1:0-23654 GCA_963925575.1 Candidatus Nanopelagicaceae bacterium | reverse complement strand
CGAAAATCAGCGCCCAAGTCAACGATCTTAACCACTTCACTTAATTGCGAAACAACCTTCGCGCTCTCACCGTGGGGCAGAGCCAAGAAGACAAGTTCGCAGCAATCGAAATCACTGACTTTAAACTCACTGAACTTTTTGTGCGCGTAGGAAGATAATTGCGGATGTACAGAAGTGATGAGTTCGCCAGCGTTCGTATGTGCACTGACACAGCAGACTTCGAACTTGGGGTGCCCTGCGAGCAAACGCAGTAGCTCTCCCCCGGCGTAGCCACTGCCACCAATGATTCCGATTTTCATATCGCAAGAATAGCATAATTATGCAGATATATGCATAATTATACAGACGTCAGCCTGTGCGCAGGACCGCTCCGGTGGCCTTTTCGGCAGATAGGACCGCGGCGTTGCGCATCTCTGAGACTTCGGCGCCAGTTAAGGTGCGATCTTCGGCTCGGAAGGTCAGCGTAAAGGCCAAGGAAATTTTGCCATCGCCTAACTTGTCGTAGCGATCAAAGAGCGAGATCGATTCCAGAAGCTCGCCCGCACCGGCACGCAGTGCCGCTTCCACATCTTGTGCGCTAACTCTGCTGTCAATAATCAAGGCGACATCTTGAACCGCAGCCGGCATTGTGCCCACCCGGGTTGGCTTTACTAGATCCGAATCAGGCAAAACGCTCAGCCCAACTGCAAAGGCAGCGCTGCGTTCTGGCAATCCATATTTTGCCAAAATGCGGGGGTGAACTTCCCCGGCATGGGCAACTGCTTTGCCATCAACAATTAACTCGGCACACCGCCCGGGATGCCACGGTGCTAAATCTGATCGCTTGACCGAATATTTAAGATTGCATAGATCAAGAGTTTCTTCGGCAAAGGCAATTGCATCCTGCCAAGTGTAAGCACGTGCCTTGCCTTGCCAATCCTCATTTTCTGCTTTTCCAACTAAGAGACCTGCAACATGGAAAGCTTGCGGAGGAACACTTTGGTAAATCTCCTTGATTGTCTTCTCATCGGGGCGCTTGAGTAATTCTGGTGAAACGGCTGGAATCAATCTCTGTGCGCTTCTAAAGATTGAACCCATCTCAAAGATTGCAAAATCCTTTGCCCCACGACTTATATTTCGCGCCGCTACTTCAATTAGTCCGGGAACGAGATGAACTCGCATAAGCGGGTTTTCCTCCGACATTGGGTTAGCAATTCGATAAGTCGCCGCACGTTCGCCAACAAAACCCATTTGATCAATTGTTTCTTGATTTGTGAAGGGGAAAGTTTGAACTTCCGCCAAACCGCGGCTAGCTAACATATTTGCAATCGCACGACGCCGTTTCTGTGTCGGTGTAAGGCTGGCGTGCTTAGGTCGTGGCGGAAGAATTGAAGGGATCTTCTCGTAGCCGATCATGCGAGCGACCTCTTCGGCTAAATCAGATGGCGTCAATAGATCAGAGCGCCAAGCTGGCGGATCAACCTGATGCGTTTTCTCGTCTACATCGCAGCCAATTATTCGCAGGTTACGGGCGATTTCTGGCCATGCGATATCAAAGCCGAGCAGCCTGGGAATATATGTGGGGTCTAAAGTTATAACAGGTGTGAATTTTGGTTTGCCGTCCATAACCGTTGCAACATGTTTGGCGCTGCTATGTGAGGTTAGAAGTTGCACAAAACGAGCCGAGGCGAATTCGGCCAATGATGGGTCAACACTGCGCTCAAGTCTGCGCGATGCTTCCGAAGAAAGTTTGTGGCGACGTGAATTTCTAGCAACACAAACTGGATCAAAGCGAACGGCTTCTAGTGCGATATCAGTTGTAGTCGCGGTTATCTCTGAAAATATCCCACCCATAGTTCCGGCTAAGGCCAGCGGTTGTTTATCATCACAAACCATCAAATCATCAGGATCTAAAGTTCTTTCTTGTCCATCAAGAGTGACAAATTTCTGTGATTTCCCAGCACGTTTAATAGTTAGTCCACCTGAAATTTTTGTCTTATCGAAGGCGTGGAGTGGCTGACCGAGTTCAAGCATCACGTAGTTCGTTATATCAACGACTAGAGAAATGGAACGCATTCCCATCTTCTCAATACGTCGGCGCATCCATATCGGAACTTTCGCAGCGGGATCAAAATTTGAAATAGTTCGTAAGTAAAAGACAGAGGCGGTATCTTTATCTGCAATCTTTGCAGTTACACCTTTACCAGTCTCGGTGAATTGCAATCCGCGCAGCGCGTCTACTGGATCTGTGAATTTTAAAGCCAGCGATCCAGCGATCTCTCGCGCGATACCTCTGATACTTAAGGCATAACCCCGATCTGGGTTCACGGCGATATCGAAAATTACATCGTTGATTTCCAGAGCTGCGATTGCATCGCTACCAATTTCAACATCGCCTTCAGTGAAAACCATGATGCCTGAGTGATCCTCACCGATACCAAGTTCGCGGGAAGAGCAGATCATTCCGTTTGACGTTTTACCGTAGGTATCTCGAGCAGCAATATGAAAATCCCCAGGTAAGACAGCGCCCGGCAGCGCTGCAACAATGATATCTCCGACTTCAAAGTTAGTGGCTCCACAAATAACGTAGCGAATTTCCTTCTCACCGCAATCGAGTCCCACATAGCGAATAGGCTTTTTAAACTCTGTAATTTCTTCAATTGTTAATACCTTGCCAAATTTGAGCGGGCCAGCTACACCAGCACCTTCTTGGATGATCTCTTCAACTTCAAAACCAACCCGAATTAACGCTTCGCTAATCTGATCTGCAGAAATCGAATTAGGAATTTCCACAAATTCTCTTAGCCATGAAAGTGGAGCGCGCATTTATAGACCAACCCCAAACTGACGAGTGAATCGTAGATCGCCTTCAACGATGTCATGCATATCTGTGATGTTGTGGCGCACCATCAACGTGCGCTCAAGCCCCATACCAAATGCGAAGCCGCTATAAACTTCGGTATCTATTCCGCAAGTGGTCAGAACCTTTGGATTGACCATGCCACAGCCGCCCCATTCGATCCAACGACCATTGAAGAAGACATCAACCTCAGCACTCGGCTCGGTGAATGGGAAGAAAGATGGACGAAGACGAGTTGTTACATCTGGACCAAACATCACTTGCGCAAAATTATCCAGCGTTCCTTTTAGGTGAGCCATGGTTATGCCTTTATCGACTACTAGCCCCTCAACTTGATGGAATACCGGGCTATGGGTTGCATCTAATTCATCTGCCCTAAATGTTCGCCCTGGACAAATCATGTAGATAGGAGGTTCGTGTTCTAACATCGAGCGAATCTGTACAGGTGAAGTTTGGGTTCGAAGAACCATTCCTGATTCAACTGGTTCTATGTAGAAAGTATCCTGCATTGTCCGAGCCGGGTGATCTGGAGGAATATTTAGAGCATCAAAATTAAGCCATCCTGATTCGAGTTCTGGCCCTTCTTCAACCGCATAACCCTGTTCGATAAAAAAATCGCTAATCTCATTTTTAATTATCGAGATTGGATGCAGGCCACCACGATGTGATCGTTTAACCGGCAAGGTGATATCTACAACTTCTTCCAACAAAACCTTGGCATCTCTTTCAGCTTCCAATTTCTCTGTCGCTTTTTGCAACGCTGCCGTAATGGCGGATTTACCTTCACCGATAACTTTTCCTGCAGATGCTTTCTCCTCTGGTGGCAGCGCGCCTAATGAGCGACTGGCCAAAGAGATCGGTGCTTTATCGCCCAAGTGGGCAAGGCGAGCGGTCTTCAGCGATTCAAGATCGGTAGCCTGTGAAAAAGCTTTTTCAGCGGCCTTTATCCACGATTGAACATCTGCCGGATTCATGAGGGGATTCTAACCTGTGACCTTTGCGAGATGCGGGATATTTGGTTACAGGGCGGCTAGATAAAACATAACAATTGATGCCGCCGCAGAAAGATTAAGACTTTCGGTGCTGCCTTTCATCGGAATATGTACTTGTATAACTTCTCCATCTAGGAGAGTGTCAATTCCACGAGCTTCATTGCCAAAGATTGCGATGCAATTACCCATTTCTTTAAGATCAGTTAGCGATGTATCGCCCTTTGCAGATAGCGCTAATTTATTTAAATGGGGAAATTGCGCAGAAATAGTTGCAAGTGTGATGCCCGAATAGAGGGGTACATGCCAGAGTGATCCTGCTGTGGCGCGTACGACCTTAGGAGAATACATATCAACGCTGCCGGGCGAAGTGATTACCGCATCTATACCCATCGCATCAGCGCTGCGCAAAATGGTGCCCGCATTACCCGGATCTTGAATTTCATGAAGATAAATTAACTTAGTTTTTCCATCTAGCTTTAGATCTGAAAAATCGCTACTTCCAATTTCACATACGCTTAGAATTCCCTGCGGAGTAATAGTTGAAGACATAGCAGCCATAACAGGCTCGCTGACCAATATCGTTTCGATACCCGATGTATCTAGTCCCGCACTTTCAATGCGGGATTCACCGCTCTCGGTTAAATAGATATTTTTTACCTTTGGGCCAGTTGTGGCGCCTAAAGCCTCACGTGCACATTGCAAACCTTCTGCAATAAATTCACCATGTTGGCCGCGCTCCTTATTGCCACGGGATGAGATAAGAGCCTTCACCCGCGCGATATGCGGCGAGTGAAGGCTCTCGATCATCTAAGTGTTCAGCTCTTTTACTTGAAGCTGATTACGCGCTAACGAGGTTCTTGCGTGCAACATCGACAAGAGTCTTAAATGTTGCTGGATCATTGGTTGCGATATCTGATAGAACACGACGATCTACCTCCACACCAGCAGCTTTGAGGCCCTGAATGAAGCGGTTGTATGTCATATCATTTTCACGCGCTGCGGCGTTGATACGTTGAATCCAAAGTTGACGGAAGTCACCTTTTTTATCTTTACGGTCATTGAACGCATAGACCATAGAGTGCGTAACTTGTTCCTTCGCCTTTGTGAAAAGGCGGGAACGTTGCCCGCGATATCCACTGGCGCGTTCTAGGGTTGTGCGACGTTTCTTAGCAGCATGAACTCCACGTTTTACTCTCATTTAATTCACACTCCTTACTTAAGGCCAAGCATGCGCTTGGCTGTCATGGTTACGGTTGGCTTTGCTGACTGTTCAGTACTCAAACGACGAGTAACGCGAGATGACTTGCGCTCCAAAAGGTGACGCTTGCCGGCACGCTCATGCATGATCTTTCCTGTTCCGGTAACGCGAAAAGTCTTCTTCGCACCGCTGTGGGTCTTCATCTTTGGCATTTATCTTCTCCTGTACTTCCTCGTTTGGTAAAAATTACTTTTCTACAACTGCTTCTAGTGCAGCTTTCTCTTTGGCAGCTCGCGCTGCTTTCTGCTCTGCTACCGCTTCAGTCTTCTTCTTCGTCGGGCCGAGCACCATTGTCATGTTACGTCCCTCTTGCTTAGGGGCGAACTCAACGAAGGCAACCTCTTGAACATCATCTGCTAGACGCTGTAAAAGTTTGTAACCAAGTTCGGGGCGAGTTTGCTCGCGTCCGCGGAACTTCATCGTGATCTTTACCTTGTCGCCACCCTTTAAGAATTTCACAATTGCGTTACGTTTTGTTTCGTAATCGTGATTTTCGATCTTTGGTGTCAACCGCACTTCCTTCACCACTATGTGGGTCTGGTTCTGACGCGCTTCACGGGCTTTTTGAGCAACTTCGTACTTGTACTTACCGAAGTCCATAATTTTGCATACAGGTGGATTTGCATCCGGTGCGATCTCTACGAGATCTAAACCGACTTCATCTGCCATCTTTAGCGCCGTGTCGATATCTACAACTCCAACTTGGTCTCCGGTGTGTCCGATAAGACGAATTTGAGGTGTGCGGATACGGTCATTACTGCGAGGTTCAGTTGTGATTTGTTCTCCTTAGTTGGTTTGCTACCGTTTTTTTGACTTAGGTAGCTCCGGCATTTACCGCAATAATCGCGCACCGCTAAGGAAAGAGAAACGCGCCCGCGGGCCGTTTACTTTCGACAAACCAGCCAACTCCCAATTTACTTTCGTATTTACTAGGGCCGAGAAGGTGGGAGCGGTGAGCTCCTCTTGCAGTAGCGCTGGAACTGCCACTGGTCTGGGGGTTACTTTACCTTTAGGCGCCCATGGCATGCAAACCGCCGTCTACATGGATGATCTCAGCGGTAGTTTTCGGGAACCAATCTGAAAGTAGGGCAACCACCGCCTGGGCCGCCGGTACTGGATTAGTCACATCCCATTCCAGAGGGGACCTGTCATTCCAAACCTTTTCGAATTCATCAAAGCCGGGAATTGATTTCGCCGCCATAGTGCGGATCGGTCCTGCAGCAACCAGATTTACTCGAATATTTTCTGCGCCTAAATCTCGTGCTAGATATCTAGAAGTTGATTCCAGCGCTGCCTTAGCAACGCCCATCCAGTCATATTTTGGCCAGGCAACCGTTGCATCAAAATCCAAACCAACTACCGAACCACCACCGTTAAAGAGCGAACGCGTAGCCATAGTTAGTGACTTCAATGAATAAGCAGAAACGTGCACTGCGGTGGCAACATCTTCCCAAGCAGTATTCAAAAAGTTTCCACCAAGTGCTGCTTCTGGCGCGAATCCGATCGAATGAACAACGCCATCAAGGTGAGGCACATGCTCTTTCACACGGTCGGCGAGAGCGTCGAGGTGCTCTTGGTTTGTGACATCTAGTTCAATAACCGGAGCAGGATTTGGTAGGCGACCTGAAATACGCGTAGTCAAACTCATTACGCGACCATAGGAAGAAAGTAAGACTGTTGCACCTTCTTCTTGGGCAATCTTTGCAATATGAAAAGCGATAGAACTATCCGTCAAAACCCCGGTAACCAGAATATTTTTGCCTTGTAAAATTCCCATTATTAATGCCCCATTCCTAATCCGCCATCGACTGGTATCAGCGCACCAGTTATGTAACTTGCCTCTTTGGAGGCGACAAATTTCACCACGTCGGCGATCTCATCTGCAGTGCAGAATCTTCCAAGTGGAACTGACTTCGCAATTTCCTCACGGCGCTTCTCATCTAACGTCGCAGTCATATCGGTTTCGACAAAGCCAGGAGCAATAACATTGGCGGTAATTCCTCGCGAACCTAGCTCGCGCGCGAAGGAGCGCGCCATACCGAGAAGGCCAGATTTGCTGGCGGCATAATTTACTTGACCAGCAGCGCCTACTCCCCCAACAACTGAACCGATAAAAATTAGTCGGCCGCGTTTTAACTTGAGTAACCCTTTAGTCGCGCGACGCGCCACACGAAATGCGCCAGTCAGATTGGAGTTAATCACATCCTCAAAATCACCGTCGCTCATCCGCAATACCAATCCATCTTTGGTAATTCCAGCATTTGCTACGACAACTTCTGGTGTTCCCCATTTCTCTTCGATCTCAGCGAATGCCGCTTCTACACTTTCTGTGGAAGTTACATCCATCTTTACCGCAAGGAAATCCAATGGTGCATCACCAGATCGATAAGTAACAACGACGCGATGGCCGGCCTTGGCAAGAGAGTGCGCGATCGCTAAACCAATTCCGCGATTTCCACCGGTAACGAGGGCGAGTGAAGAATTCTCATCTGACATATGGCAAAACTTACCCTGCTACCTATGCGTAACCAGCATTTCCACCTCGCGCCCTGCCTTTGCGCCCCATAGTCTTAACTCATGGCGAGCATCTTTAGTAAGAGGCAGAGAAAAATGGCTGCGGCACCCGTTTATGACATCACCGCCGCTCCTGCATCACTGACTCGTGATCAAGCCGGTCGGCAACGTCGTTATTTTATTTCAATGATGATTCGTACTGCTTGCTTCTTGCTCACTGTGATTTTGCCCAGCCCCTATCGCTGGTTTGCTTTACTTGGAGCGGTGACCTTGCCGTATATCGCAGTCGTAGTAGCCAACGCTGGACGTGAGAGCTTCGCACCGAGTGATGCTCTAGTGCGCGATAAATCAAAGTCCCTGGAATAACTCAACAAAATTTCCTTATCGCTAGACTTAGCTGTGGCCGATCAAGTAAAAAGTAGAGAGCCGCTAGCGCTATTTAAGTCGCTCATCGCACTACTTTTAATCGCTGGTTGTCTGTGGGCCAGTCAGTGGCAATATCAAAGAGGAATCGATCGTCATCAGCGCAATAGCGCAATAGAAGCAGCGCTCTTGCAACCAATCGTGAACCTGGAAGAGATTACAGATAACGCTGCAGCTTTTGAATGGCGCACCATCGAAACGACTGGAGAATTCGATGGTAGAAATCAAATACTTCTAAAAAATCGATACTTCGAAGGCGTTTACGGTTATGAAGTTTTAACACGCTTTGAATTAACTGATGGTCGCAATTTATGGGTAGATCGTGGATGGGTGAAGGCTGGCAAGGATGCCCGAACCGCACCTGTATTAACTCCGATTCCCAGCGGTGAGATCTCCATTACGGCGCGATTGCGCTTAGATCGATCACTTCCACGCGGTGCCTTCTTTGCCTTACCAGCAACCGGCGGCGGAATGATTTCAAAGTTAAATGCCCAGTCAGGTTTAAAGAGTGAGGGTTTCTATCTTGATTTAATTGGTGGAGCCGATCCTCTGCTCAAACCAAAAGTAGCCGCGCAAGTACCTGAGTTAAGTGACGGTCCACATTTAGCGTATGCGCTGCAATGGATTTTCTTCGCTGGCCTTATTGGTTATGGCAGGATACTAATTAGACGTGGTCAAATCCTGACGAGCAAAGAGCTCTGAATACAGTCCCCCTGCTTGCACCAATTCTTCATGCGTGCCACGTTCCCGAATCAATCCATTTTCTAGGACCAAAATCTGATCCGCGTTCATAACCGTACTAAGACGGTGAGCTATAACAATGCTAGTTCGCCCGCTGAGTGCTGTCGATAACGCCGTCTGCACTAACTCTTCATTCTCAGAATCTAAGTGCGCAGTTGCTTCATCTAAAATCACGATACTTGGAGATTTCAAAAGTAATCGTGCAATTGCTAACCGCTGCTTTTCACCTCCCGATAAACGATGGCCACGTTCTCCCACCATAGTTTCCAAACCATTTGGAAGAGAAGTAACCAAATCCCAAATCTGCGCTGATTGGCAGGCCTTTTTCATTTCATCGAACGTTGCATCGCCCTTGGCGTAAAGCAGATTGGCTGTGATCGTGTCATGAAACAAATGAGAATCTTGCATCACAACACCGATGCTTCTGCGCAACGAATCCACGCTGAGTTCACGTACATCGATTCCATCGATCTTTATCACCCCGGATGAAACATCATATAGGCGAGGTAGTAAAGCGCTAATTGTTGTCTTGCCGGCACCCGATGGTCCAACCAGTGCGGTGACAGTCCCTGCGGCGGCTGTAAAACTTATTCCCTTTAATATCTCTTCACTTTCTTTTAGCTCAGGAAGGGACGCGGACTCTAGCGAAGCTAAGGAAATCTGCTGTGCATTCGGATAGGTGAATCTGACATCTTCGAACGAAACCACTGGGGTGCGAGAGGCCAGCGTCTTTGGATTGACCGCTTCCTTAACCATTGGTTCTAAATCTAAAACCTCAAAGACGCGTTCGAAAGATACAAGCGCGCCCATGACATCAACGCGAACGGTGGCTAAAGAAACGAGTGGACCATAAAGTCGGGCCAACAGAGTTGTGATTGCAATCAGACTACCGACAGTAATTGATCCGTCAATGGCTAGCTGCCCACCGATTCCATAAGCGATGGCAGTTGCTAGCGCCGCAATACTGATTAGAGCGATGAAGAAGAAGGTATTTAGCATTGCCATTGAAATACCGATATCAGCGACTTTGCGCGCCCTCTTCTTGAAGAGGAAAGATTCGTTATCAACATTTCCATAAAGTTTGACCAATAAAGCCCCAGATACATTAAAACGCTCTGTCATAGTCGAAGACATCTCCGCATTTATCTCAAATGAATCCCGCGTGTAACCCTGTAGCCGTCCACCAATCCATTTGGTAGGGGCGAGGAAAATTGGCAAAAGTAGAAGCGATGCCAGAGTTATCTGCCAACTAAGTGCCAACATAGTTCCAATAACAAGAATCAAGGTCAATACGTTGCTGATGATTCCTGAAAAAGTAGAAGTGAAAGCACGCTGCGCCCCGATTACATCCGAATTGATTCGAGAAATCAGCGCACCAGTTTGTGTGCGTGTAAAGAATGCAATTGACTGTTCTTGGACATGTCGAAAAACTTGTGAGCGCAAATCATAGATAAGGCCTTCACCGATCTTGGCCGATATCCAACGCACAACGATATTTACTGCAGCAGTCAGGATGGCTAAGACGGCAACGGCGATAGCCATAGTCGTGACTACTGCGCGATCTTTGGGTATAACTCCATTATCGATTAACTCGCGAAGCAACAGCGGTGTTGCGATAGTAAGAAATGCATCCGCTATCAAACAAAAAAGAAATAATACAAAAGTTGATTTATACGGTATTGCGTACGCGAAGATTCGCCTGAGAGTGCCGGGCTTTAACTTTGCACTCTTTACAGATTGGTCCGAACTTAAAGTTCGTAGCGCCATCCAACCAGCATGCATGGACACTTTAAGCTCCGATCAATCAGGAATTTAGACTGTAAAACCCAACGCGCGAAGTTGTTCGCGACCATCATCAGTGATCTTATCTGGACCCCATGGCGGCATCCATACCCAATTAATTTTCACATCTGAAGTTAAGGGAGCTAGCGCTTGGCGCGTCTGATCTTCGATCACATCTTGCAGCGGGCAAGCCGCTGAAGTTAAGGTCATATTTAGTACAGCAATATTGTTCTCATCGACCATGACATCGTAAATCAGGCCTAAGTCGACGACGTTAATCCCAAGCTCTGGATCAACTACATCCTTCATCGCCTCTGTTACATCATCTACTGCTGCAACCATTTCGCACCTCTCTCCATCGCTTATCTTAGTTCAGATTTTGCTTGCGCTTGTACGCTGGCATCTTTAAAAGCCATCCATCCCAGTAGTGCACATTTTATGCGTGCCGGATATTTAGAGACACCTGCCAGCGCAATGGCATCTTCGAGTACGGACTCATCTCCACTGATAGCCCCTTTACTCTGCATCAACGCGACAAAATTGTCATAAATTGCATACGCCTCGCTGATCGATTTCCCAACTAAAAGATCAGTCAGAATCGAAACACTGGCCTGTGAGATTGAACAACCAACCCCATCCCAGGTGATGCTGGTTACGACCTCATTTCTTATAATTAAATTAAGGTCTATCTCATCGCCACATGATGGGTTCACATGATGAACCTGGGCATCGAAAGTTGTTGCCAATTTCTTATTCTGAGGTCTCTTGTAATGATCCAGGATCACTTCTTGATAAAGGTTATCTAGCTCCATTATGCAAAATATTTCTGCGCGTCTAGTGTTGCGGCCACTAAAGCTTCAATATCTGACTCATCGTTATATAGGTAAAGTGAAGCACGGGTCGTTGCTGGTACACCCATTTTACGAGTAAGTGGCCAAGCGCAGTGATGCCCAGTACGAACTGCGATACCAGCGCTATCTAAATACTGTCCAAGGTCGTGTGGGTGAATCTCTCCCAAAGTAAATGAAATTGCACTACCTCGCGACTCGGTATCGGTGGGACCAACAATGCGAAGTTGATCTATCTCTTGCAATTTCTCTAAGGTGTATCTCGTTAAAGCAATTTCATGCTGGTAGATATTTTCCATACCGATATCACTCAAATAATTAAGTGCAACGCCTAGGCCGACTATCTGTGCCATGTTTGGCACACCAGCTTCAAATTTACGAGGTGCAGGTGCCCATGTGGCATCTGTCATCGTTACAGTTTCAATCATTGAACCGCCAAATAAAAATGGTGGAAGAAGGCTAAGCAGGTTTGCGCGACCCCAAAGGACGCCAACACCAGTCGGACCAACCGTCTTATGGCCTGAGAACACTAGAAAATCAATATCTAGCGCTTTTACATTCACCGGCATATGCGGCACAGATTGGCAGGCATCCAAGATAAAAATCGCACCCACTTCGCGCGCACGCTTGGCGATCTGTGTCAACGGGATAATAGTTCCTAAAACATTTGACTGATGCGTTAGGGCAACTATTTTCGTGCGTTCAGTAATCACGCCGGCAATATTTGATAAATCTAACCGCCCCGATTGCGTTACTTCAAACCACTTCAGTACCGCACCGGTGCGTTTGGCTAACTGCTGCCATGGAATCAGATTTGCGTGATGCTCCATCTCAGATACGACAATCTCATCACCAGGCTTTAAGTGAAAAAGGTTGCCCGCTGGAGCGCTTCCTATCGAATAGGCCAAGAGATTTAGCGCCTCGGTGGAGTTCTTGGTAAAAACTATTTCTTCAACAGTCCCACCTAGGAACTTGGCTACGACTTCCCGAGCACCCTCGAGCGCCCCTGTTGCCTCTTCTGCTAACTGATGAGCACCGCGGTGTGCCGCTGCATTGTGGTTTCGGTAGAAATCAGATTCAGCATCGATTACAGCGTTCGGTTTCTGACTTGTAGCACCACTATCTAAATAGACCAATTTTTTGCCATCGCGAATAGTCCGATCAAAGATCGGAAAATCTTTACGGATGACGCTAGGGTCTAAAGTCATGAGGTTTACGCGCTTACGTACTCCGCATATCCATTAGCTTCCAACTTATCTGCTAACTCAGGGCCGCCTTCTTCAACGATTTTGCCGTTGGCAAATACGTGGACGAAATCAGGCTGGATATATCGCAAAATGCGTGTGTAGTGAGTGATTAATACAACGCCGATGTTATTTGTTTCCTTAGCGCGATTAACTCCTTCAGAGACGATGCGTAGCGCATCTACATCTAACCCAGAATCAGTCTCATCAAGAATTGCAATTTTTGGCTTTAACAATTCCAATTGCATGATTTCGTGGCGCTTCTTCTCGCCGCCAGAGAAGCCTTCATTAACATTGCGTTGGGCAAATGATGGGTCCATGTTAAGTGCTTCCATAGCGTCCTTAACTTCGCCTACCCAAGTGCGCAACTTTGGAGCTTCTCCACGCAGAGCAGTTACTGCTGTCCGCAAAAAATTAGATACAGATACGCCAGGGACTTCAACTGGGTATTGCATCGCAAGAAATAGCCCAGCCTTAGCACGTTCATCAACTGTCATTTCTAGAACATCTACGCCGTCAAGAGTTACTGTGCCGCCAGTGATGTTGTACTTGGGATGACCAGCAATTGAGTATGCCAGGGTCGATTTACCCGAACCGTTTGGCCCCATTATTGCGTGGGTTTCACCTGACTTGATTGTTAGGTCAACACCCTTCAAAATCTCTATAGCACCGTTCTCGGTATCGACTGAAACTTTCAAGCCACGAATTTCTAATGTACTCATAAACTTACCTCGCTACGCATCTACCGTGACGGAGTCTCCGTCAACGATTACTGAATAAACTTTTAATGGAGCAACTGCAGGAGGCGTTAGGGCCTCCCCCGTACGTAAATCAAATTCGGCGCCGTGCAGCCAACATTCGATCTTAAAATCGGTAACTTCACCTTCTGCTAATGACGCTTCAGAGTGTGAGCAAGTGTCATCAATGGCAAAAACTTGATCTTGTACACGGGTAACGCAGATAGAGAGTCCATTCTTCTCTATCTTGACTGGCTTGCCAGGTGTGAGTGAAGCGAATGAAACATCACTCATTTACGCACCTGCTTTAGCAAGTTCGTTATCGATACGATCCATTAATCTGACTTGAATTTCCTCATGACCAATCTCAGAGATAATTTCGTTGAAGAAGCCGCGAACGACAAGACGGCGAGCATCAGATAAATTGATTCCGCGAGACATTAAGTAGAAGAGTTGTTCATCATCAAATCGTCCCGTTGTGCTGGCATGTCCTGCTCCAACAATTTCACCAGTTTCGATTTCCAGATTAGGAACAGAATCGGCGCGCGCACCATCGGATAAGAGAAGATTGCGATTGAGCTCATAGGTATCTGTACCTTCGGCTGCTGCGCGAATAAATACATCACCGATCCAGACAGTGTGTGCCTGGTCTCCGGCCAATGCGCCCTTGTAATTAACACGCGATTTAGCGTTAGGAACCTTGTGATCGACAAACATACGATGTTCAAAGAACTGACCCGATGTTGCAAAGTAAACACCGAAGAGTTCACATGATGCACCCGGTCCAGCGAATTCAACGGTCGGCAGCAAACGAACTAACGAACCACCAATGGTTACGACAATTGATTTGAAGTTTGCATCACGGTCAACAATTGCATGTTGGCGCCCTGCGTGTACTGTGCTTGCTCCCCATTCCTGAAGTGAAACTAAGGTGAGGTTGGCACCTGGTCCGACGTAGATTTCTACATCTTCGGCCAAGTGCGTATCACCTGTATTTTCAACAATGATCGTTGCCCGAGCATGGTTTTCAACTTTGATCTGAACTCTGGCAAATTCTGCGCTTTGTACATCTCCAGGAGTTCGTTTTAAGATGATTGGTTCAGCAACTTCGGTGTTTGCGCTTATTGTTAGTACGGCAACATCCCTTGCTGCCTCACGGATGCGCCCGACTATTGCGTCATCACTTTCTGATAAAACTGGCGCATCGGAAGAAGATTTTAATTCAAATGAAACCCCGGTCGCTTTAGAACCAGCAAGGGTAAGGGAATGTCTATCGGCAACTATTGCGCTGCCATCGTGCATTCCACCCAAACGTTTAAGCGGTGTGAAGCGCCATGCTTCTTCGCGCCCAGTTGGCGTTAGGTAATTGGTGGTAAGGGTTGTCATTAACCAACAGCGCCTTCCATTTGCAATTCGATCAGACGGTTCAATTCAAGTGCGTACTCCATAGGAAGTTCACGAGCAATTGGTTCGATGAATCCGCGAACGATCATTGCCATCGCTTCATCTTCAGTTAGACCGCGGGACATTAAGTAGAAGAGCTGGTCATCGCTGATTTTCGAGACAGTTGCCTCGTGGCCCATTGACACATCATCTTCACGAATATCAACGTACGGATATGTATCGGAACGCGAAATTGTGTCAACTAGAAGTGCATCACATTTAACAGTGCTCTTAGAGTGGTGTGCGCCTTCCTGTACTTGTACAAGTCCACGGTAGGAAGTACGTCCACCACCGCGGGCAACTGATTTTGAAATCACAGTTGAAGATGTATAGGGAGCAGCATGAACCATCTTTGCACCAGAGTCTTGATGTTGTCCGGGGCCAGCAAAGGCCAGAGATAAAGTCTCACCCTTTGCATGTGGGCCCATCAACATAACCGCTGGGTACTTCATGGTCACCTTGGAGCCAATGTTGCCATCGACCCATTCCATGGTTGCACCTTCGGCGCAGGTTGCGCGCTTGGTAACCAAGTTGTAAACATTGTTAGACCAATTCTGAATTGTTGTGTAACGCACGCGTGCGCCCTTTTTCACGATGATTTCAACAACTGCAGAGTGCAGTGAATCAGATTTGTAAATAGGAGCTGTGCAACCTTCAACATAGTGAATATATGAATCTTCATCAGCGATGATTAAGGTGCGTTCGAACTGACCCATATTCTCGGTGTTGATACGGAAATATGCCTGTAATGGAATATCTACATGTACGCCCTTGGGCACATAAATAAATGATCCACCTGACCACGCTGCTGTATTTAGCGCAGCGAACTTGTTATCTCCCACTGGAATGACCGATGCGAAATACTCTTTGAAGAGTTCAGGGTGTTGCTTAAGTCCACTATCTGTATCAAGGAAGATAACGCCTTGCTTTGCTAGATCTTCGCGAATTGAGTGATAAACAACTTCAGATTCGTATTGGGCAGCAACGCCAGATACTAAACGTTGCTTTTCAGCCTCAGGAATACCGAGGCGGTCATAAGTATTTTTAATTTCCTCTGGCAGATCATCCCAAGTTGCAGCCTGCTTCTCGGTGGAGCGCACAAAGTATTTGATCGTGTCAAAGAAGATTCCAGATAAATCAGATCCCCATGATGGCATTGGCTTCTTCTCAAATAAGGAGAGACCTTTCAGGCGCATATCTAACATCCACTGCGGTTCATCTTTCTTAGATGAAATATCGCGTACGACTTCGTCGTTGATACCTCGTCTAGAATTAGCACCTGCGTCATTTCCGTCAGACCATCCGTATTCGTAGTTTCCGAGTCCGTCTAGTTCTGGGTGTGCAGTTGTCATTATCGCGCCTTTCCGGTTGTTAGTGGTTGCTTAACTTCTTTACTACTTAATTTTGCGTTTAAATTTGGGATATATGTTGTGCAGACTCCGTCGCCATGAGCAATCGTTGCCAGACGTTGTACGTGGGTGCCTAGCAATTTAGAGAACGCTTCAGTTTCGGTTTCGCACAGCTGCGGGAATTCTGAGGCAACGTGAGCAATAGGACAGTGATGTTGACAAAGTTCTTCACCGTTACCGCGCGGGCCAACCGAGGCGGCATAACCTTGTTCGCTTAAAAAAATAGCCAATGACTCTAATTTGTTTGAACTCTTCGCAAGCACACTAGCGGCTTTACGTTCGATATCGTCGGCGCGGGATTGTGCGAAGGCGGTAACAAGATGTTCCCCTGATTGGGCTGACATAAATTTCAACGCAGCCACAGCTAAGTCATCGTAGGAATGTTCAAACTTTTCTCGTCCCGAATCAGTCATAACAAAGACTTTCGAAGGTCGACCGCGCCCGCGTGCTGAAGAAATTCGCGGTTCGCGCGCTTCCAAAATTGAATCTGCAACCAAGAGATCTAAATGTCGGCGAATCCCGGCTGAAGTAAGCCCAAGTCGCTCGCTCAGCGTGGCAGCAGTTGAGGGTCCATTTTCCAGAATTGACCGCGCAACAGCGTCGCGAGTACGCGGATCATCGCTGGATTTAAGGGCTGTCCCTGAACCTATTTTCACAACACTATTGTGTCGTAATTCCCACGCGCTCGCCACTTGGACGCGGTGCGCTAGGACATAGGGTTATGTCATGGCATTTAGACGGGGTATCTACGGGCTACTTCTCTTCCTTCAAGCGGCCCTGATACTAACTGGCGGCGCGGTTCGGCTAACTGGTTCAGGCTTGGGTTGTCCGACTTGGCCAGAATGCACCCCGGGTTCATACACCCCAGTCCCCAATCAAGCCGAAGGCGCACTTCACGCGTGGATTGAATTTGGCAATCGCTTGCTCACCTTTGGACTTGTCGCAGTCTCACTCATTGTTTTAGCACACGTCTTAATTACTAAACGCCGCGATCTGCGCTTGCTAGCAGTTGGTCAACTTCTTGGAATTTTAGGTCAGGGAGTTCTTGGTGGAATAACTGTGTTGACAGATTTGCATCCATTGCCGGTTGCTAGCCATCTCTTACTTTCCATAATTTTAGTAGCGGCAGCAACCTCACTTTATGATCGTCGCGAAGCACCTGTTGAGAAAATTAGACAGACCGACAAATTAGTATCTTTACTTTCGAAATCACATATAGCTCTATCTTTTATAGTCATCGTTATTGGAACGCTTGTAACGGGAAGTGGTCCACATGCTGGTGATGCGCAGGCGCGACGTTTTGGATTTGATATTCGCACTGTAGCCATTCTTCACGCTGATGCTGTGATTGCGCTCTTTGGTTTAACTCTTGCACTAGGCGTAGCCCTTCGCACCAATAAAGTCATACTGAAGAAAATTTATATCTTTACCTTGATAGCACTAGGTCAAGGGGCGATTGGATATATTCAATATTTCACTGGGATACCAGAAATATTGGTCGCAGCGCATTTGTTGGGCGCAACACTAGTATGGATCGCAGCGTGGCGAATCCGATTGATGTTCATCTCTACTTCTACAAATCATCGAAAACTGAAAGCAGGAGGGCATCCATAATGAGTACGCTAGAAAATTGGTCTGATATAGATGATCGTGCAGTTGCATATGCAAGAGCGCTCGCCATGGATGCAGTGCAGAACGCTGGTCATGGCCATCCCGGAACAGCCATGTCACTTGCACCTGTTGCCTACAACCTTTTTCAGCGCCATCTGGTGCACGACCCAGCCGATCCAAAGTGGCTCGGTCGCGACCGTTTCGTACTATCTTGCGGGCATTCATCGCTGACGCTGTACACACAATTGTTCTTTAGTGGATATGGTCTCGAACTCGAAGATTTAAAGGCCTTTCGAACCTGGAACTCTTTAACTCCAGGTCACCCCGAATATGGACATACTGCAGGTGTTGAAATGACAACTGGTCCACTGGGTGCCGGTGTCGCAACTGCAGTTGGAATGGCGATGGCTGCGCGTTATGAACGTGGTCTCTTGGATGCGGACGCTCCCGCTCAAAGTTCAATATTTGATCATGCAATCTGGGTCATCTGTTCTGATGGTGATTTGCAAGAAGGTGTGAGTGCAGAAGCATCATCGCTTGCCGGTACACAACAACTTGGCAATTTAAAGATGATTTACGATGACAATCGAATTTCAATTGAAGGCGATACTCATATGGCTTTCACTGAAGATGTATCCGCGCGATATCGCGCCTATGGCTGGAATGTAATTGATGTTTCTGCAGCGAAGGATGGCAGCGTAGATCTAAAGGCGTTAGATGCGGCCATGGTTTCAGCAAAGGCCGAAAACAGTAAACCAACCTTAATTCGTATGAATTCAGTAATTGCTTGGCCCGCGCCACACGCACGCAATACTGCCGAATCTCATGGCTCAGCCCTGGGCGCAGATGAAATAGCCGAAACTAAGAAGTTACTAGGGCTAGATCCAGCTGAGCACTTTGCGATGCCAACAGATATTTTGCAACATGTTCGAGCAGTTAAAGATCGTGGTGCAACCGCGCACAAAGCGTGGGATGAAAAGTTTCAAGTCTGGAAGAAAAACAACGCAGATCGTTCAGAACTTTTGCAGCGCTTAGTGAATGCAGAGTTGCCAATTGATTGGGATGCGCAGCTTCCGGAATATCCAGCAGGTAAAGATGTAGCAACGCGCAAAGCTTCGGGTGAGGTAATTACAGCTCTTGCAAAAGTACTTCCAGAGTTCTGGGGCGGCTCAGCAGATCTAGCGGGCAGCAATAACACAACCATCAATAGCGCTGGTTCATTCTTACCCTCATCAAGTGAGATGGCTGGTGCAAATCCTTACGGGCGAATGATTCACTTTGGAATTCGTGAGCATGCAATGGGTTCAATTCTTAACGGCATAGCACTGCATGGTTTGTCGCGATCATTTGGCGGAACCTTCGCGGTCTTTAGCGACTACATGCGCCCTTCAGTTCGCTTGGCCGCCATTATGAACCTTCCAAGTATTTTCATCTGGAGCCACGATTCAATTGGTTTAGGTGAAGATGGACCGACACATCAACCAGTTGAACATCTAGCGGCACTGCGCGCTATCCCTAACTTTGCTGTTGTGCGTCCGGGCGATGCCAATGAAGTTCGCGAGGCGTGGAAATCAATCTTGCGCCGCAGACAACCTGTGGGGCTTCTGCTTTCTCGTCAGAATTTGCCAGTTGTGGATCGAACAACTCATGGCTCTGCAGATTTGTTGGATAAGGGTGCCTACATTCTAAAAGAGGCAGAAGGCGTAGCCGATGTTGTATTAATCGCCACTGGTTCTGAAGTTAGCATCGCCTTATCGGTTCAAGAGCTGCTGGCGAGTAAATCAATTCGCGCACGAGTCGTAAGCGCACCTTGTCTGGAATGGTTTATCGAGCAAACTCCCGCTTACCGAGAAAGCGTCCTTCCTAAAGGCGTTCGCTTAAAAGTCAGTATCGAAGCCGGAATTGCCCAGGGTTGGCGCGAATACATCGGTGATTCAGGAATTGCTATCTCACTTGAACACTATGGCGCGTCAGCATCAGCGCCAAAACTCTTTGCTGAATTTGGATTTGGCGCAGATGTGATCGCTGCCAAAATCGAAGCAGCCCTGCGCTAATGATCAAAGTCAGTGGCCCATCCCTATCTAAGGTAGATCGGGACGATGCTAGATACGAATTACTAGCGAAGACAAACGTGCGAATTGCAGTTAAAGATGCCACGACTTGGGGGCCATCTGCTGCGGCTGAAGCCGCTGTTCGTTTGAATTGGGTTGACTTGGATGAAACTTCACGACACCTACTGCCGATACTCGATGCAATAGCAGCGAAATTTCGCGATCGCACAGAGTTGGTTCTATGCGGAATGGGCGGATCTTCACTTGCACCGGAAGTTATTGCCAAGACATTTGCTAAAAAGATTTTCATACTAGATTCGACAGATCCTGATTATCTAGCACATGCACTCACCGGTTCACCCGCTAATCTTTTAGTACTAGTAAGTTCAAAGTCTGGATCAACAATTGAAACTGCATCACAACGTGCATTCTTTGAAGAGCATCTAATCAGCGCTGGTCTAAATCCAGTTGATCACATGCTCTTCGTTACCGATCCTGGTTCTCCCTTAGATCTGCAAACGCGCGCCGCTGGTTTCACGGTGATTAACGCCGACCCAAAGGTCGGCGGACGTTTTAGCGCGCTAACCGCCTTTGGTTTGACCCCCGCAACCTTGATGGGGGTGGATGCATCTGTATTACTTGACCAAGCAGCCGATGCACGAAAACAAATCGTTTCTGACCCGCAATTTATTCTGGATGTGGCATTTCTTCTTCTTACCCAAGCGGATCAATTCTTAGGTTTTACTGATGCCGAATCTAGGTACCCAGGTTTATCCGATTGGATCGAGCAGTTGATCGCCGAATCAACTGGCAAGCAAGAACGTGGCCGCTTGCCAATCGCAACTGAGGGTTTTAGCCAAGCGCAAAGTGGTGGGGCGTTCTCTCTTTCATTTGCACCAGGTGCGCAACTAGTCGTTGAAGCCGAACTAGGAGAGCATTTTCTCTTTTGGGAATGGGTCACTGCGCTAATCGGGGCAGTACTAGAAATTGATCCTTTTAATCAACCAAATGTTTCTGAAGCGAAAGAGGCAACCTCAATGATCTTGAAAGAATGGTCGAACAAGCTACCTGAATTATTAGCGCCATCAGTTGATGACTATGTAGAAATATTTGGCGATGGAAATACCTTGGTGGCGACCTTAAAGAATTTGATTGCCACAACTGATGCGCAGGGCTATATCGCGATTATGGCTTACTTAGATCGCCGCGATGATGCGGCTATTGCAAAACTTCGTGCAATCTTGTCTGATAAATCCGGACGTCCGGTTAGCTTTGGATGGGGACCACGTTTCTTGCATTCCACCGGACAATTCCATAAAGGTGGACAGCAGAACGGTTCCTTCTTGCAGATCACCGGCGAATGTAAAAACAATTTCGCGATACCTGGCCATGTTTTTGATTTTAAAACTTTACTCATGGCGCAAGCACTCGGTGATGCGCGAGCCCTTGCCACAAGAAAATACCCGCTGCTTCGATTGCATCTATCTAATCGAATTGCGGGTATTGACCAAATACTTAACGCAGCGCAAGCGCTTTAATTACTCGTCATCTCCACGGAATTTACGCAGCGCATCTTCTAGAATCTTTGCACCTTCAGTATCAGTGCGACGCTCTTTTACGTAAGCAAGGTGAGTCTTGTAAGGAATATTTACAACAGCCTTAGGTGGATTGTTGCGATCGCGACCGGCAGGTAGTCCGCACTTAGGGCAATCCCACTCAGCTGGAATGATCACGGTCTCTTCAACTGCAAAAGATGGTCGAACTTCGTGGCCATTGCCGCACCAATACGAAACTGTGGCGCGCTCGATCTGATCTCCACGCTCGGCCTCGCCCATTGGGCCGGCGCCGACACGGCTTCCGCGAATTGCACTTGCCATTTATTAACCCTTCAAAACAAGACTGAGTGCGACAACGCCGCCAAACCAGATTCCACCGACAACAATTGTGATGCGATCGAGATTTTTCTCTACAACAGATGAACCGCCGTAATTAGATGAGATGCCGCCACCGAAAAGATCAGATAAACCTGAACCTTTACCCTTATGAAGTAGTACGAGCAAGATCATCACAATGCTGGTGATGATTAATAAGATAGAGAGCGCTAAAGCCACGATGTAAAACTCCTCAAGTTGTGGATGGAGATAGGGGGTAAGGATACTAGATCGGAACTGCGGCCTAGCCGTTTTCTGCGGCGTAGAACTTGGCGATCTTGGCTAATTCTTCCGGATCTAGGCTCGCTCCCCCGATTAGGGCGCCATCAACATCGGCTTGCTTCATGATTTCAACCACGTTCGAAGATTTTACAGAGCCGCCGTACAAGATGCGCATACCGGCGGCTATCTCGGCTGAACCAATTGATTGAATTTCTTCGCGAATTGCCGCGCATACTTCTTGCGCATCTTCAGGCGTTGCAGTTTTTCCAGTTCCGATCGCCCAGACGGGTTCGTAGGCAATAACAATTTTCTTGAGTTCAGGTTTAGTGAAGCCTTCTAGGCCACTACGTACTTGGCGGATCACATGTGAAACATGAGCGCCAGATTCGCGGATTGGTAACTCTTCTCCAACACAGAAAATTGGGATTAACTCATTTGCTAGCGCTGCCTTAATTTTGCGATTTACCAATGCATCATCTTCTTTATGTATCGCACGGCGTTCAGAGTGACCGATCACAACAAAGGTGCAACCTAACTTTGCCAACATGTGGCCAGAGATATCTCCTGTAAATGCACCATTTGCCTCTGGCGAAATATCTTGTGCACCGTATTGCAGACGTAGGCGATCGCCATCAACCAGCGTTTGAATAGAACGGATATCTGTAAACGGAGGAATGATTGCAACGTCTACCGCGTCAAAATCCTTATCACCGAGTGAGTAGACCAGTTTCTGCGCAACTGCAATCGCTTCCAGGTGATTGAGATTCATCTTCCAGTTACCTGCCATTAGCGGTTTACGCATGATCTGCTCCTTTTAATTGCTACTAATTAATTTTAAAGATCGAGGGCGGTTAGGCCGGGAAGTTCTTTGCCTTCTAAATATTCCAGTGATGCTCCGCCGCCAGTTGAGATGTAACCGAATTGATCATCGCTAAATCCTAGCGCCCGAACAGCAGCGGCTGAATCTCCGCCACCGACTACTGAAATGCCTGCAACTTCGGTAAGTGCTTGCGCCACAACTTTTGTGCCGCTAGAAAATGCCGCGAATTCAAAAACGCCCATTGGACCGTTCCAGAAAACTGTTTTGCAACTCTTAATCGCTTCTGCAAATGCCGCTGCAGAATCAGGACCGATATCGAGACCCATCTGATCTGCTGGAATCGCATCTGATGCAACCAAAGTTGCCGGCGCATCTGCGGCGAATTTGGGAGAGATAAGAATATCTGTAGGTAATACAAGTTTTACTCCGGCGTCAGATGCTTCTTTGATCAAGCCTTTAACGGTTTCAATTAGATTTCTTTCAACAAGTGATGTACCGATCTCTTTGCCTTGTGCGGCGAGGAAGGTAAATACCATTCCGCCACCGATAGCCATGACATCGACTTTGCCTAAGAGATTTGAGATAACGCCAATCTTGTCCGAGACTTTTGCTCCCCCAAGAACAACGCCATATGGCCGTTCTGGGTTCTGCGTTAATTTCTTTAGAACTTCTACTTCAGCGGCAACCAACGTTCCAGCCACGTGTGGAAGAAGTTTGGGAAGATCAAATACCGATGCATGCTTACGGTGTACCGCGCCAAAACCGTCGCCCACATAAAGATCTGCTAAC
>CAWUTY010000105.1:0-8074 GCA_963925575.1 Candidatus Nanopelagicaceae bacterium | reverse complement strand
ACTTCTTTAACCCAGTTGCAATCATGCCGCTTCTAGAAGTAGCGCGCACATCAAAGACTGATGATGCAACTACCGCAACTGCCGTCAGCGTTGGTAAAGATCTGAAGAAAACTATGATCATTTGTAAAGATGCGCCTGGTTTCGTAGTTAATCGTCTATTAACGCGCTTCATGGGAGAAGTAACCGATGCCGTTGATGAAGGCACTTTGCCAGAAGTTGCCGACAACGCGATGCGCAGTATCGGTTTTCCAATGTCGCCATTTGAACTTCTAGATCTGGTGGGCCCCGGTGTCGCACTTCATGTTTCGCAAACGCTGCATGAAAACCTCGGGCCGCGCTATCGCATCTCCCCTACGATGCAGGCAATGGTCGCCGGCAAGGTTCGTAACTTCTACATTAAAAGCGCAGATGGAAAATTTAGCGCTAATCCTGAAGCGTTAGCGCTAATCAAAGAAGGAAATACTGCATCAACGGCCGAGCAGGTTCGCGATCGCGCGCTAAAAGCGTTAGCTACAGAGGCACGCATGATGCTCGATGAAGGCGTCGTATCGAGCGCCGCAGAGATTGATCTCTGTATGTTGATGGGCTCTGGCTGGCCGATGCACCTCGGCGGAATCTTGCCTTACTTAGATCGTGAAGGAATTAGCGATGCTGTATGCGGTCAACGTTTTCACGCGCCGGGGATTGCATCTCTTCCATAATCGTATTTGCTCCACTTGATGTATTAGCGCTATTCCATTCAACGATGCTGCGCGAAATATTTTGAGCGGTAATTCCTAGGTCATTTAATATTTCGCCGCGCTTTGAGTGCTCAATAAATTCAAGCGGTACCCCAATTGAATGAATTGGTGTCGCTAGGCCAGCTTCTCGGAACATCTCTGAAATTGAACTGGCAATACCACCGCGCTTTATGCCATCTTCCAGGACTACCACGCTCTTATAGCGCTGTGACATTGTTACGAGAGAAGTTGGCAAAGGCTTTACCCAGCGCGGATCAATAACGGTTACACCAACGCCTTCGCGATAAGCCATTGACGCTGCCTCGACAGCAATCGCTGCCATTGAGCCAATACTTACCAGCAGAACATCTGCGCTCTCACCGCGATAGAGAACATCAATTCCATCACGACGTTCGAAAGCAGGAATATCACTTTGTACGGCGCCCTTTGGATAGCGAACCATAGAAGGTGCGTTAGAAATATCAACTGCTTCACGTAGGGTCTCTCGCAATCGCGCGGCATCACGCGGTGCGGCTACATGCATTGTTGGGACAATCCCGGTCAGAGCTAAATCCCAAATCCCGTGGTGAGATGGTCCATCATCACCCGTTATCCCCGCACGATCTAAAACAAAAGTGACTCCGGCCTTATGAAGTGCAACATCGAGTAAAAGTTGATCAAATGCGCGGTTTAAGAATGTCGAATAAATTGCAATTACTGGATGCAGTCCTGCAAATGCCATACCCGCCGCACTTGTTACGGCGTGTTGTTCGGCGATACCAACATCAATTGTGCGGCTTGGAAACTCTTTTTCGAATGCAGCTAAACCTGTTGGACCGAGCATGGCCGCCGTAATTGCGACTATATCTTCTCGTTCACGCGCAATTTCAATAAGCTCTTCCGAGAAAACTTTCGTCCAGCTTGTGACGCTCTTTGAAAGTGAGGCTCCGGTTGCCGGATCAACTATGCCAACAGCGTGGAATTTCTCTGCTTCATCATCCATCGCAGGCTTATGGCCACGCCCTTTTTCGGTAATCGCATGAATCAGTACCGGCTCACCAAATGCTTTTGCTTTCTGCAGAGCTTTTTCCATTGCAACTATGTCATGACCATCGATTGGCCCCATGTATTTAAGACCAAGATCTTCAAACATGCCTTGTGGGGCGACAATATCTTTAATACCCTTTTTCACGCCATGTAGCGTTTCATAAATAGGAGTTCCAATAACTGGAGTCTTATGCAGAACATCTTTACCCCAGTCAAGAAAGCGCTCATAGCCACGCGTAACGCGCAAAGTCGATAAGTAAGTGGCCAAGCCACCAATTGTTGGCGAATAAGAGCGCTCGTTATCGTTAACAATAATTACTAGGTTACGAACTTCGGTTGCTGCAATGTTGTTGAGCGCTTCCCAAGACATACCACCAGTAAGGGCGCCATCACCCACAACTACAACTACATGACGATCAGTCTGACCCGTTTGTGCAAAGCCATAGGAAATGCCATCACCCCAAGAGAGCGCAGTTGACGCGTGCGAATTCTCAATAACATCATGTTCGCTCTCACTGCGGTTTGGGTATCCCGCGATTCCGCCACGTTGGCGCAGACCATCAAACTCTGCCACACGTCCAGTAAGTATTTTATGAACATAAGATTGATGGCCAGTATCGAAGAGCACAACATCACGCGGAGAATCAAAGATGCGATGAATTGCCAGAGTTAATTCAACAACACCTAAGTTGGGACCCAAGTGCCCGCCAGTCTTGGAAACTTTTTCAATCAAGAATTGGCGAATCTCTTCGCTGAGAGCAATAAGTTGAGCGCTATCCAGAGCCTTAATATCGGCAGGACCTTTAATTGACTCAAGCATGGCTAAAGTCTAGTTTGCGATCCCTTTTTTCGCGATATTTACACAAGTAATTGGCGGAGCACATACTGCATGTTCCCGCCATGGCGATAATAATCACCTTCACCTGGAGTATCAATACGTACCTTTGCGGTGAAAGTCTTATCCCCTGCAGTGACCGTTACCTGTTTAGGAACGCCACCATTATTTAATTCGGTTATCCCAGAGATCGCAAATGTCTCGCTCCCTGAAAGACCAAGTGATTTCGCAGTGTCTCCATCTTTAAATTGCAATGGAAGGACGCCCATTCCAATTAAGTTAGAACGGTGGATACGCTCGAAACTTTCTGCAATGACGGCGCGCACTCCAAGAAGTGCGGTGCCTTTTGCCGCCCAGTCACGTGAAGAACCAGACCCGTACTCTTTACCTGCCAAAATAACTAGCGGGTTGCCCGCGCTTTGATAAGCAATGGATGCATCGTAAATAGTCACTTGATCTCCACCACTTAGGAAGTTTCGGGTAAAACCACCTTCAACTCCATCCAACAATAAATTCTTTAAGCGAATATTGGCAAACGTTCCACGGATCATCACTTCGTGATTTCCACGACGAGAACCGTAAGAGTTAAAGTCAGCACGAGCAACGTTCTGCGCTTCCAAATACTTGCCGGCGGGAGAATCGGCTCTAATATTTCCAGCAGGAGAAATGTGGTCTGTTGTTACAGAATCTCCCAAAATTGCCAAAACTCGTGCTCCCGAGATATCTGTAACTGGCGTTGGATTAGCCGGCATGCCATCAAAGTAAGGAGGCTTGCGTACATAAGTTGACTGCGCATCCCACTCGAAAGTTTTACCAGTTGGCGTATCTAAAGACTTCCAGCGGTGATCACCGTCAAAGACTGTTGCATAATCTTTCTTAAACATTTCAGAGGAAATTGAAGAATCTATAACATCCTGAATCTCTTGCGCACTTGGCCAAATCTCCGCTAAAAGAACTTCCTTGCCATCTTTATCGGTACCAAGTGAATCTTTTTCAAAATCATGGTTCATCGTTCCAGCCAGCGCGTATGCAACAACCAGCGGAGGCGAAGCTAGATAATTCATCTTCACATCAGGGCTGATGCGACCCTCAAAGTTTCGGTTGCCCGAAAGCACGGCGGTTACCGCTAAATCGTGCTCATTTACTGACTTACTAATCTCTATTGGCAACGGACCTGAGTTGCCGATACAAGTTACACAACCATAACCAACCAAGTTAAAGCCGAGTGCATCCATGTACTGCGTAAGTCCTGCACGGTCGTAGTAATCGGTAACAACTTTTGATCCAGGAGCCAGCGTTGTCTTTACCCAAGGCTTCGATGTAAGTCCACGCTCCACAGCCTTCTTGGCAAGCAGCGCCGCGCCAATCATTACTGATGGATTAGAAGTATTTGTGCAAGATGTAATTGATGCGATTACAACATCACCGTTTTTAATTGTTGTGGCTTTACTTCCGACCTTTACCGGATAAGCCTCTTGGCCAGTCTTATCTGTGAAGTAAGTAGGCAGAACTTTTTCAAATGAACTCTTTGATGCGGTTAGCGAAATGCGATCTTGCGGGCGCTTTGGTCCAGAAATTGAAGGAACAACTGTCGAAAGATCGAGTTCGATATGCTCCGAAAAACGTGGAGTAGCTGAAGGATCGTGCCACATTCCTTGCGCCTTGGCATATTGCTCAACAAGTGCAATTTGATCTTCGCTGCGCCCAGTCAATCGCAAATAATGCAAAGTTTCTTCATCGATTGGGAAGATGGCACAAGTTGAACCGTATTCGGGGCTCATGTTTCCAATCGTTGTTCGGTTAGCCATTGGCACCGAGACCACACCTGGGCCGTAAAATTCCACAAACTTTCCGACCACTCCATGCTTGCGCAACATCTCTGTGATGGTTAGCGCCATATCTGTCGCAGTTGTGCCGACAGGAAGTGATCCGCTTAATTTAAATCCGACAACGCGTGGAATCAACATCGATACTGGCTGACCTAGTAACGCCGCTTCTGCCTCGATTCCGCCTACGCCCCAGCCAAGGACTCCGAGTCCATTGACCATAGTTGTGTGCGAATCAGTACCAACAACGGTATCTGGATAAGCTCGTAGAACTCCGTTTACGGTACGAGTCATGACAACTCGTGCCAAGAATTCGATATTTACTTGGTGAACAATGCCAGTGCCCGGTGGCACAACTTTAAATTCATCAAAGGCGCTTTGCCCCCAGCGCAAGAAGCGATAACGCTCGCGATTGCGTTCGTACTCAATATCTGTGTTCTTCTCAAATGAATCTTTAGTCCCGAAAACATCTGCAATAACTGAGTGGTCGATAACGAGTTCTGCAGGTGCCAGCGGATTAACTTTTGCTGGGTCTCCCCCAAGATCAACTATGGCCTCGCGCATGGTTGCTAAATCAACGATGCAAGGAACTCCAGTGAAATCCTGCATTATTACGCGAGCCGGAGTGAATTGAATTTCGGTATCTGGTTCAACTGAGGGATCCCATTGCGCCAGAGCCTTGATATGTCCAGCGGTTATATTTGCGCCATCTTCTGTGCGAAGCAAATTTTCTAGAAGGACTTTGAGCGAGAACGGTAGGTTGGTTGCACCTTCGACCTTGGAGATATCAAATATTTCAAAGTCTTTTCCAGCAACGTTTAAATTCTTCTTGGCACCTAACGAATTCTTACTCATATATCTTCCTTAACTCATTTTATCTTGACGTCAAGATACCTTATTCGGGGTGAAAAGCGCAATAGATTCGATGTGGTGTGTCATTGGGAAAAGGTCGAAAGCGCGCATTTGCTGCAATTTATATCCCGCATCCCTCAAGTACGTTGTATCTCGCGCTAAGGCGGCCGGATCGCAAGCGATGTAGACAATCGATCTTGGCTTTAACGCAACCATGGAGGCAACTACATCCTTACCTGCGCCTTCGCGTGGCGGATCAAGAACTATGACATCTGCTTTAGAAAATCGCGGCAGTAACTTTGCAACATCGCCGGTATGGACTGAAACATTTGAGAAATCGGCAAAATTACGTATCGCATCAGCGGTCGCGCTCTTACTGCCCTCAACTAGGTCAACGCTTCCAGTATCTCCAACCGCTTCTAGAAATTGTGAAGTGAATAGGCCAACTCCGCCATATAGATCCAGAACTTTGTCACCTGGCTGCAATTTTGCGTATTCCAACAGAGCTTTTGCAAGAACGGTGGGTGCTAATTTGTGACTCTGCCAAAAGGAGCGCTGGGATACTTCTAAGGCAAATCCATTTATTTCATACTTTCCGACATCAAGTCCTTCGCTGGTGCGTACAGGTGTGTCATCTCGAGAATAGCCCGTAGCAATAGTGCGTTCTCCGGTTGTGGAGATCGAAACTTCAACTCGTAGATCACCTTTCCAGCGCTTAGCGCTAAGTTCTTGATATTTTATTTCAGGTGAAAGTATTCGGCAGTCACTTACCGGTATTACCTTGTTGCTGCGTGCCTGCTTGAATCCTAAATCTCCGTTGCGCGTTGTCACGGCGTTAAAACGAGTTCGATAGCCAAGAGGAGCACCGACTTCTTCGACATCTACTTCGATATCTTGCTTAGCAATTCTAGAAAATTGCTCGGTGATGACCTCGCTCTTCAATTTACGTTGACGAGGCAGCGAAATATGTTGAAAATCGCATCCACCACAACCTGCGCGGTGCGCAAATTGACATGGTGCGCTTACGCGATCGGGCGATGGAGTAATAACCGAAACTACATCGGCTCGATTAAATGAACTTCCAGTACCAGTGATTTCTATTTCTACCTCTTCACCCGGAATTCCGTGGCGCACAAATATCACAGCGCCCAGATGTCGAACAATGAAGTGGCCGCCGTGCGCCACTTTTTCAACAGTGACTACAAAACGATCTCCAACCGCGAGTTCAACACGATCCGCGGGATTTCGCTGGTTAGCCTCTTTTGATGTCATAAAGCCAAGCCTAAGGGGGTAGTGTTGACCTTGTGCACGTTGTGATTATGGGATGCGGTCGAGTTGGTTCTTCTTTAGCCACCGAACTTGAAGCAGCTGGACATTCAGTTGCGATAATTGACCAATCTCGCGAAGCTTTTCGTCGCCTTGGCCCTGACTTCAAAGGTCGCACCATCTCAGGCGTAGGTTTTGATCGGGATACTTTGCTGGAAGCTGGGATCGAAACTGCTGATGCCTTTGCAGCTGTAAGCAATGGCGATAACTCAAATATTTTAGCAGCACGTGTTGCTCGGGAAACTTATGGCGTTGCAAATGTAGTTGCTCGTATTTATGATCCAGGTCGCGCAGAAATTTATCAGCGCCTGGGCATTCCAACGGTTGCCACCGTTATTTGGGCAACAGATCAAATTTTGCGTCGCCTTGTTCCTGAAGGATCGCGCTCTGAATGGCGCGATGCTAGCGGATCGATTCAACTTTGTGAGATGCATCCTCATAAAGATTGGTTTGGCTCACCAATTGCAGAACTTGAAGCCAGAACCGGATCCCGTGTCGCCTTTATAACTCGACTAGGCGAAGGTTTAATTCCAGATTCTCACACTGTTCTTCAAGAAGGCGATCTAATTCACGTAACTGTGCGCGATGAAGATATTGCCAAGGTCGAAGAAATTTTGGCGCGCTCTCCAGAGGATCATTCATGAGAATTGCTATCGCAGGGGCTGGAAATGTTGGTCGCGCTATCGCGCGCGAACTTCTCGATAACGGTCACCAAGTACTTCTAATCGACCGCGATCCTAAAGCACTTAAAATGGAATCAGTTCCAGATGCAGAATGGCTAATGGCTGATGCGTGCGAGATTGCTTCGCTAGACAAAGCAGTTCTAAATAACTGTCAAGTATTAGTTGCCGCAACTGGCGATGACAAAGTTAATTTGGTTGCATCATTGCTTGCCAAGACAGAATACGGTGTTCCCCGCGTTGTTGCGCGTATCAACCATCCAAAGAATGAATGGCTCTTTGATTCTTCATGGGGCGTAGATGTTGCGGTTTCGACTCCAAGAATAATTTCCGCCCTCGTCGAAGAAGCGGTAAGTGTCGGAGATGTTGTTCGCTTATTCTCATTCCGCAAAGGCCAGGCCAACTTAGTCGAGTTAACGTTGCCTGATACATCTAGCTGTATCGGAAAGACAGTTGAAGAAATTGAACTGCCAGATGACGCGTCGCTTGCAGCAATAGTCCGCGATGGACGCGTAATTACACCGACTCCAACAGATGTGTTTAGCGCAGGTGACGAACTTCTATTTGTTGCTTCAACAACTGCTGAAGGTTTGATCAAATCCTGCTTTATCGCTGGCTAACTAACTTTTTAATTTAGTTGTTGGCACACTCTTTAAAATCATCCACGAACCGTAAGCTGTTGCTAAAAAGAGTGGATACCCCATGGCAAGATTTACCGTTCCAAGTAAATTAACATTTCCACTTCTGTAAATTGGGTACTGGATTGCAATTCTGGTAAAGAACATCAGG
>CAWUTY010000104.1:0-3060 GCA_963925575.1 Candidatus Nanopelagicaceae bacterium | reverse complement strand
CGGTATCCCAAGGAACCGGAATTCCCCAATCAAATGTGGAACGTGAAATTGAAAGATCCGTGACTCCGCCTTCGAGAAAGGAAATTACTTCATTGCGGGCGCTCTCTGGCTGACATGCATCAGGATTTTCGCGGTAGTGCTCAAGCAGGGGTTCGACAAAGGCCGATAATTTAAAGAACCAGTTATTCTCATTTACGAGTTCGATGGGTTTGCTGTGAATTGGACAGAGTTTTTCGCCATCGGCATCAATTAGATCTCCAGGTAATTTAAATTCTTCGCACCCGACGCAATATGGTCCTTCATACTTTCCAGCGTAAATATGGCCTGAGTCCTTAAGTGATTGCAAGAACTTTTGCACACGTTCGGTATGTCGAGGTTCGGTTGTACGAATGAAATCATCGTTTGCGATATTTAACTGCTGCCAATTTGGTTTCCAAGCCTCTTGAACAAGGCGATCTACCCAGGCTTGCGGGGCAACGCTATTTTGCTCGGCGGTGCGCATCACCTTTTGACCGTGTTCATCCGTACCCGTTAAGAACCAAACAGATTCTCCACGCTGGCGATGCCAACGAGTTAATACATCGCCAGCAACTGTTGTATATGCATGGCCAATATGTGGCGCATCATTTACATAGTAAATAGGCGTTGTTAGGTAAAAGGACTTCATTTGCTCATCTTATTGGCATCAACAACGGCTGCATAAACGATTCGCTTCGGCAGGTCGAATTCATCTGCCACCGTTGAAATAGCGCTTTTGCGATCCATTCCGGCGGCTTCAAATTCGCGGACTCGGGCAACCATTTGATCTGCAGATTTTTCTGCAGTTCCAGCTTCTGCACCAGCGATAACAAGTGTGATTTCTCCAAGTACTTCTTTGCTCTGCGCCCAAGTTAATAGCTCAACTAAGGAGCCACGGATAGTTTCTTCATACGTCTTAGTCATCTCGCGACAAATTGCGCCTCGTCGATTAGTGCCAAAAATCGCCACAGCATCTTGTAAAGATTCGACTAAGCGATGTGGTGCTTCAAAAAAGACCATCGTGCGCTCTTCAAATCGCAACGCTTCAAACGCTGCTTGCCTTGCTCCAAGTGCACGCGGAGTAAAACCTTCAAATGAAAATCGATCAGTTGCCAGTCCGGAGAGTGCAACAGCCATAACCGGCGCACTTGGTCCAGGAATTACTTTTACCTCTAAATTCTGCGCCATCGCATCGCGCGCCAATCTAAAACCTGGATCACTAATTGTGGGCATGCCAGCATCAGATACAACCAATACGTTTTTGCCTTCTTGCAAATATTGCAAAATCTCCTGGCTACGTTCAGTTTCGTTTCCTTCAAAGAAAGAAATAACTCGCCCCGTAAAAGTGACGCCGATATCAGAACACAATCGATGAAAACGACGTGAATCTTCGGCTGCAATAATTTCTGCAGCAGCAATCGCATCTTTTAGGCGCGGACTTGCATCCCCAGGATTTCCCAGAGGTGTTGCCGCCAGCGTTAGTGCCATAGGTACATCCTCTCAGTACGCTAAGCCCGTGAAAACCCGCATCTGCGTTGGCGCGATTGCGTTAATCGGTCTCGCTTTGCGGTTATTTAACTTGGGTACACCTAAAGGTTTTGTATTCGATGAAGTTTATTACGTAGATGGCGCACGTGATTATTTAGCTCATGGCGTCGAAGTCTCCGGCGATGCTCCAGAATTTGTGGTTCATCCACCGGTTGGCAAGTGGCTGATTGCGCTAGGCATCAAAATATTTGGGGATGGCGAATTTGGATGGCGTTTTAGCGGAGCAATTCTAGGCACAGTGATGATTATTTTAATCGCCCTGATCGCACAAAGATTATTTCGTAATTCTTTTCTGACAATTGCTGCTAGTTTCTTAATAGCAGTAGATGGTTTAGCACTCGTCCATTCGCGCACTGCTCTGCTCGACATCTTCTTATCTTTCTTTATTTTGCTCGCAACTTATTTATTTCTTATGCGTTGGCATTGGTGGGCGGGTATCACACTCGGCTTGGCAATCTCCACCAAATGGAGTGCACTTTATTATTTAGCGCTATTTGCCGTCGTGGCTCTGTACCGCACTTTTACCCACAACACCGGTAAGGAATTAATTCGACCAACTATAAAAACTGTTATGCAATATGCGTTGATCCCACTTTCAATTTACATGACCTCTTGGACTGGTTGGTTTATTAGCAATCGCGGTTGGGCTCGCGATTATTCGGCAAATGCAATCGGCTCATTTATTTACTATCACTCACAGATGCTGGGTTTTCATACCGGCCTCGTTGAAAAGCATGCATATCAAGCCAACCCATGGAGTTGGCTGATCATGGGCAGGCCAACATCTTTCTTTTATGAGACACCTAAAAATTGTGGGGCAGATAAATGTTCGCAGGAAGTGTTGGCCTTGGGCACCCCAATACTTTGGTGGTTAGGCACAGTTGCAATTGCAGTTGTAATTGGTTTCTGGATTAAATCATTTGTACATAAACGGTATGAACCACCTCTGAATGTGATTGTTACAGGAATTGCCGCTGGATACCTACCGTGGTTCTTCTTCCAAAAACGTACAACCTTTAGCTTTTATGCGATCGTCTTTGAACCATTCTTAATTTTGGCCATTATTTACTGCATCTACGTGGCTTTGCTCCACTTTAAAAAGAAGCGAAATGCCTACGTAATTTTAGGTTTGCTTGGTTTTGCGATATTTGTAAACTTCATTTTCTTCTTGCCACTCTTTACTGGCGACGTGATTACATACGATTCATGGCAAGCCCGAATGTGGCTGCCGAGTTGGATTTAACGGCTATTCGTTAGCTGCGCGCGTTTGCTTTAAGCGGGCAACTGCTTCATTGGCTAGTTGCTGATCAAAGATTTCATCGCGCGAAGGAGCAGCCGCTGCCAGGGCTTCACGTTCGATACGTTCTTGTTCTTCGCTCCATTGACCAGGTGTAGTCAGATCTAGGACACGCTTTGGTGTGATTGCCTTCGGCGCATTTACATAAGTAGGCACCGGAACTGAATTTGGTTGCCACTCACCACGAGCAGCTGCAG
>CAWUTY010000103.1:0-7126 GCA_963925575.1 Candidatus Nanopelagicaceae bacterium | reverse complement strand
CTTTCGGTGTAAATGGTGTTGTAATGACTGAGCGCCGTGCAGCTGCGATGACTGCTTCAGCCTGGAAAGCATCAGCTGGTGCTGCTGCGCGTATGCCAGTTGCTCAAGTAACTAACTTGGCTCGCACCATTGAAGAAGCTAAGAAACTAGGCTGTTTTGTGATCGGCTTAGATGGCGAAAGCGATGAATCACTTAGCGGAATGAAAGTTGCTACCGAGTCGCTAATGATCGTAGTTGGCAGCGAAGGCAAAGGCTTATCGCGCTTAGTTCGCGAAAAATGTGATCTAGTTGTTTCTATCCCAATGAATTCAGCTACTGAATCGCTAAACGCAAGTGTGGCAACTTCGATTGCACTCTTCTGGGTAGACGAGCAACGTCGAACTAATTAACCATGACTTATCAAAGATTTATCGCACTTGGTGATTCTTTCACCGAAGGCATGACCGATGAGATCATCGATGGCAATTTCCGCGGCTGGGCTGATCGAGTGGCTGATGTATTAACAACTCAGTCACCTGATTTTACTTATGTGAATTTGGCAATTCGCGGCAAATTAGTAACCCAAGTTGCCGGAGATCAAGTACCGCAGGCGATTCCGTTAATTACAGGCAAAGAAACTTTGGTTTCTTTCCATGCTGGTGCAAATGATGTTCTAAGACCTGGTTATCGCCCGGAGAATGTTTTCCCAATTTACAACGATGCAGTTAGAAAGTTATCTGCAACTGGGGCAACACTAATGTTGTTTACAGTTCTAGAGCGAACTGGAAATACTGGAAAGACGGCCGATATGTGGGCTGAACGGTTTAGTACCTTTAATAAAAATATTCGCACCATCGCAACTGAAGTCGGTGCAATTATTGTTGATGCAAATGAGAAGCAATTTTTATCCGATCGCCGTTTACTAGCCTTTGATCGACTGCACCTAAATTCACTTGGTCATGACCGTGTCGCACAAGGCGTACTTGAAGTACTTGGTGCGCCTTTCGATCCAAATTGGCGATTGCCATTACCAACTGCCAAACCAACTCCTTGGTTAATCAAAAAAGCAACCAGCGTTGCTTGGTTTTTTAGCTTTGCCTTACCGTGGATTTGGCGAAGAATACGTGGCAAGTCATCAGGTGATGGGCGCAGCTCTAAGTACCCAAACCCAACTACTTGGCCGCTTAGTTAAGCGCCAATCCACCTAATCGCCATTCCCCGTTCATCAAAATGAGAGAAAATATGATTATGCCGAAGCCGGACGAGTTAATTGATCGCGAGATCAGTTGGCTTTCTTTTAACGAGCGAGTTCTTGAACTTGCCGAAGATAAAGAGGTCCCGCTACTTGAACGACTACGTTATTTGGCGATTTTTTCTAACAACTTAGATGAATTTTTCATGGTGCGCGTGGCATCAATCTTGGGAAAAATTGAAAACCAGATCACTTCAACTAACACAGCGGGCTATACCCCGCAACAGCTTTTAACTGCAGTTACTGATAAAGCCCGATCCCTTGCTACTCGGCACGCAAATCTATTTAAAGCCGAGGTTCTACCAGCGTTACAGTCACATAAAATTGATTTAATTCACTGGAACGAACTACTTGAAGATGAACGCAACTATGTCTCAAAACTTTTCCGTGAACGAATTTACCCAGTTTTCACTCCGCTGGCAGTTGATCCTTCACACCCGTTTCCTTACATTTCTGGTCTTTCCTTAAACTTGGCAGTAATTTTAAAGAATCCGGCAACGAATGAAGAGTCATTTGCCAGAGTTAAGGTTCCACCAATTCTCTCTAGATTTATTGCCACTTCATCAACTGGTTCAAAACGATTTATTCCACTCGAAGATGTGATCGCAATTCACCTGCAAGAGCTTTTTCCGGGAATGTTAATTGAAGATCACTACACGTTCCGAGTCACTCGAAATGAAGATATAGATCTCGAAGAAGAAGAATCCGAAGATCTTTTAACTTCACTTGAGCAAGAACTGGCTCGTCGTAGATTCGGGCCACCAGTTAGGTTAGAAATTGAAGAAGGAATTGATAAAGCGCTACTTGAGCGACTTTGTGAGGAACTTTCGATTAATCGTGAATGCGTTTTTTCACTTGCCACGCCACTAGATTTAACTGATCTAAATCGCATTGCCGACCTTGATATTCCAGAATTAAAGTTTGATCGGTTTAAGTCACGAACTGCCGCCTCGCTTAGCGAAGTTGATTTCGGTGATCCAGAGCTCTTTTTTGCTGCGATTCGTCAAGGCGAGATTTTGCTACACCACCCATATGAATCTTTCACTAGTTCAGTGGTTCAATTCTTGCAGAACGCAGCCGAAGACCCACAGGTACTAGCTATTAAACAGACTCTCTATAGAACTTCCGGTGATTCACCAATCATCGAAGCGCTAATTGAGGCAGCTGAAGCAGGTAAACAAGTATTGGCAGTTATTGAAATTCGAGCACGTTTTGATGAGCAAGCGAATGTGCGCTGGGCACGAAAGCTCGAAGCGGCCGGCGTGCACGTGGTTTATGGCTTAATGAATTTGAAAACTCACGCAAAATTATCACTGGTCATTCGTGATGAAGCTAGCGGCCTGCGTCGTTACTGCCACGTTGGTACCGGAAATTACAATCCCAAGACAGCTCGCTTCTATGAGGATTTAGGAATAATCAGCGCCGATCAAACATTGACTGAAGATTTAAGTAAGTTATTTAATCAATTATCTGGTTTAGCGCCTGCCTCAACATATTCACGCCTGCTTGTAGCGCCTCGCAGTTTGCGAACTGGGCTACTTGAAAAAATTGAAAACGAAATAAGTAATTGTAAAGCTGGCCTACCAGCCGGAATTCAATTTAAGTTGAATTCACTTCTTGATGAAGAATTTGTTGAAGCGCTTTACCGGGCATCTAACGCTGGCGTTAAGGTGGACTTGGTTATTCGTGGAATCTCATCAATTAGACCAGGCATCAAGGGCCTCTCAGAAAATATTACCGTCAGATCGATTCTTGGTAGATTTCTTGAGCATTCGCGGATCTATCACTTTTTTAATAACAATGATGATGAATACTGGATTGGCAGTTCTGACTTGATGCATCGAAATCTAGATCGTCGAGTTGAAAGTTTGCTCCGGATTGAAAAAGTTCAACATAAAGATATTTTGCGCGAGATTTTTGAAATTTCATTATCGCCAGAGACCAGCAGTTGGCATCAATTAGGCACAGAATGGAAGCGTCACAAGAGCGCTCAAGATATTCAGGAGCTCCTAATGCATAAGTATCTGAACGGATAGTCGTGAGCGAACCCGAAGTTATTCAAGGTGCCGGCGTAGTTCTCTGGCGAGTTACCAAGAAAGTTACTGAAATTGCTTTGGTGCATCGCCCAAAATATGATGATTGGTCTTTGCCAAAAGGAAAAGTAGAGCCAGGTGAGACCCACTTAGCCTGCGCTGCTCGTGAAGTAATGGAAGAAACTGGTTTTGAACCGGTATTGGGTCCTGAGATTGGTACCGCTAAATATTTAGCCGAAGGAACTCCTAAAGAGGTTCGCTATTGGTCTGCTAGAGCAACTGGTAAATCAACTGGCCCTAGAGACACGCATGAAGTTGACCAAGTTATCTGGCTTTCAGTTTCTGATGCTAAGAAAAAAGTTAGCGTTGATGATGATCGCGAAATAATCAAGTTTTTTGAAAGCTTTGGCATTAACACCACCCCGATTGTTCTGCTTCGACATGCAAAAGCGCTGAGGCGAGAAGATTGGGAAGGCGATGATGGCGACCGCCCGCTAGACAATAAGGGTCAACGTCAAGCAAAGCGAATGCTCTCTATTTACCAATATTACGGAATCACCGAAATTCATACTTCCGATGCGCAGCGTTGTATTGAAACTATCGAACCAATTGCTAAATCTTTAAAAATGAACCCAATATTCTCCCGCGATTTATCCGAATACCGGTATGAAAAAAATAAAGAAGCGCCACTCGACTATGTATGGAGCTTGCTAAAGCCTGATTTAAACGTGGTTGTATGTAGCCATAATCCAATTCTGCCTAAGTTAGTCAAAAAGTTAATCGGAAAGAAGAATTTTAAGAAGATCGAAGTAGATCTTTTGCCTGGCGAAGCATTTATTTTGCATCATCGCGATGGCGAAGTTGTTGCAGTTGACTGGATCGAAGCACCAGAAGTTTAGATCTTTAGCGTTCCATCCAGTCTAGCCAGCGTAAAACAATGCCTTCGCGCAGCGCCCAAGGGCAGATCTCTAATTCATTAATCTGCAATTTTTCCATTGCCGTACGCGCAACAATTGCTCCGGCAACGATTTGACGAGCCCGGCTCTGTGAAACACCGGGTAGTTCTGCGCGCTCTTTATTCGACATTGCTTGTAACTTTGGGATCATTTTATTTAAAGAATTTATCTTAAGATATTTGGCATTATCACCAAACCAATGTTCGCTAAGTCTTGCCAAAGTTCTAAAAGTTTTACTAGTTGCAACAAAGTGGTCAGCGACATGATCCTTGATGTCATTAGTAATAGATTCGTTAACTTGTTCTAAAACATAATTTTCCAGGACCTTAATTTCTTTTGATGTATGTGGGTCCGATCCCAAATGTTCGCGAGTTAAGCGCGATGCCCCCAGTGGCAGTGAAACTGTCGCTTCAGCACTTTCATCATCGCCGACAGCAATTTCCAGTGATCCTCCGCCAATATCTAAAACAAGTAAACGCCCACTCGACCAACCCAGCCAACGGCGAACCGCAAGGAAGGTCATGCGCGCTTCATCATCTCCTGATAAAACTTGCAGATCAATTTCAAATTTCTGATTTATCTGATCAAGGATCTCTTTGCCGTTTTTAGCATCGCGAATTGCTGAAGTGGCGAAAGCTAAAATTTCTTCAGTTTGAAATTCATGTGCATGCGAAATCGCGTCCGCAATAGCAGTTTCCAGAAGATCTATGCCTTCCGAAGTTATATTGCCCTCTCTATTTAAATATTCGTGAAGGCGAAGTTCAACTTTTTGACTACTGGCCGGGCTTGGACGCGCACCGGGGTGGGCATCAACTACTTGGAGGTGGACGGTGTTTGATCCCACATCTAAAACGCCCAATCGCATGCGGCAAACCTACCTGCTTGCGGCGATTGCACCGTTGATTTTTACATTACGCCGTTAACTGCCATAATTGCGAACTGTTGCTCACAAGGCAATTGGCCTCTCTAGCTCAGTGGTAGAGCAGCGCACTTGTAATGCGCAGGTCGTCAGTTCAATCCTGACGGGGGGCTCCACTTTTTAATTGGCGCTTAGCACCCAGAAAAGAAGGGGGTAGCAATGAAAGATTATTCATTTCCTCATGAGCAATTCGATGAATTACTTGGCGCAAATGCCGAATACGTAAAGTCATTTAAGTATTCCGAGTTATCGGGTAGCGCCGCCAAAGGCTTGGCCATTGTCACCTGTATGGATTCTCGAATCAACCCGCTTTCAGTTGTCGGAATGCGATCTGGGGATGCCAAGATTTTGCGTAACGCTGGTGCGCGCGTAACCGAGGACGTTATTCGTACCCTGGTCTTGGCAACATACTTATTAAATGTAGATCGCATCTTGGTTATGCCACATACCGATTGCGCCATGGCGCGTGGTGATGAAGCAGATATCCACGAGCTAATCGATGAGAAATTTGGCGTTGATACCCGCTCACTTGAATTTCGCACAACCCGCGATCAAAAAGCGGCGCTCGCCATTGATGTCAATCGCATTCGTGCATATCCGCTATTGCGTCAAGGCGTAACCGTGGCTGGTGCGATTTATGATGTAAAGACCGGAACTATTCAGCCGGTTGATTGCTAACTCGCCTAATCGGCATCTTTGTGACTGGATAATTTAGGTCTGTTAAGAATTGATGAACCAGAGCGCTAAATAAAGCTGGTTTTTCCTTCGGTGCGATGTGTGATGTACCAGGAATGATCGCTAACTGGCTCAACTCAATTGCGCGATACATGGAAAGTGTGTGCTCGTGAGAAATCACATCATCATCACCGGCAATAACCAATGTGGGGCATTGAATCTTTGCTAAATCGTTTAATGATATATCTGGCTCACTTTCCCAGATACGCAACATCTTCTTTATCTTTTCAACAAGTGTGTGTGGTGCATCTGGTGAAGTGATGGCGTATTCAGCCTTATCTTCATCACTTGGATCAGTAAAAGGCATTTCGATCACGGTTGCAGAATGGTGATAATTAGCGCCGATTAAAATTAGTGATTTAACAAGTTCAGGACGAGTGATCGCAATAGACATCGCAATTATGCCACCATCTGACCATCCAATTAAATGTGCTGGTTCTCTTACGACATCTTCTAAGTAGGCAATTGCTTCGCGAATTTGATATTTAAAATGAAAAGATTCGGATTGATCTGCAGTAAAGCCGTGGCCACTTCGATCGTAGGCAAATAAATGAAAATCAGGTTCGAGGTCTGGTGTTAATACATAATCCCAATGTGATGTCTGGCTTAACCCACCATGTAAAAGTACAACTGCTTCGCCATTGTTTTCCCATTCGTAGGAATAGACCTGGTGTCCACGCAGATCAATGTAATCTGGCATTTACCTACTGGCTATCCATAATGTGGCGATTGCCGCGGTCGAAAGTTAAATAGTTCCAGGACCAATCGGCGATTGTGCCGATCTTATTGCTACCACCGAGCAGGTAGAACAAGTGCAGCCACAACCAGGCAAACCATGCCAGGGCGCCAGTTATTTGGATTCCTTTAAATTGCACAACTGCTTTGTGGCGGCCGATAGTAGCCATAGAACCTTTATCTAAATATTTAAAGTCTTGTAAAGCCTGGCCACGATTGGCGCGCATAATTTGTTTTGCAACCCAGCGCGCTTGTTGCATCGCAACTGGTGCAACCATCGGCAAGAAACGCCCCATTTTATCTTTGGCACCCGAAATGTCACCGATCGCCCAGATGTGTGGGTAATTGTTTACTCGCAAATTTTGTTCAACGCTGATGCGCGTTCCTTCAAGTGGCAAGTTAAGCAGCGCACCCGTTGGTTCACCCTTAACGCCAGCTGCCCAGATTGTTACTTCTGAAGGTATGGCCGCTTGATCCTTAACTAATATTTGACGAGGCTTAACTTCTTGCACTGCTG
>CAWUTY010000102.1:0-3773 GCA_963925575.1 Candidatus Nanopelagicaceae bacterium | reverse complement strand
ATACGGAATAAGTAGAAGTCCCATTATCAGCGATGCTTTAAACGTTAGGTAAAGAACTGGGATAGTTAGAAGCGTTGTTAGTACTAATGCGATTGTGGCCAGTGTGAAATTGTGTGGGACATAGAACTGATACGCCCAAGTAAGTGCTGCAAAAATACTTAATCCAAAGAAAACCAGCCAGGAAATATTCTCTAATCGAGTTAAAGACTTTGACACTTGATATGAAGCAATACCTAAAACCATAAAGTTATAAGGCCAAATAATTCCAATAAAAGCGCTGGGTGGCTGCCAAGGCGGTCTGTTTAGCGATGAATACCATCCGGGTGCTGAAGAAACCCAAATGCCTGAGCCAAAGGCATAAATGAAAACAAGGAGAATTCCTATTGTCGCTGTGATTAATTTGAAGTCCACAACAGGACTTTAGCGAATAATAAATCTTAATATTTAACTTTGGTGCCCCCGGTCGGACTCGAACCGACACTGGAAGGATTTTAAGTCCTCTGTCTCTGCCATTGGACTACGGGGGCCAATTAGGAATGCGTCAGTCTAGTGCCCACGCCATTCCATCCAAAATATCGGATTCAGATGCAACAAATTCACTTGCACCTGTCGCCAGCATTACTCTGGAAAGAACTAAAGAGCCCGCTGCGATTACATCAACTCGGCCCGGATGCATATATCCAAGTGCTGCAATTTCATCTCGTGACATCAGGGAGAACATCTGAGCAATTTCAAGAACTTTTGCTGTTGGGATTCTAGATAAATGAATTGCATGGCGATCATATTGGCTAAGACCAAGAGCTGCTGCAGCAACTGTTGTGGCGGTACCTGCTACTGCGATTAAAGTTTTTGCCTCTTTGATTGGAACAATGTATTCCGCTTCAGCTATTGCATCATCGATATCTCTAATTGCTCTCCGAATCGCAAGTGGATCTTGTGGCGCCTTATTTAAATGACGCTCTGACATCCGAACGCAACCGATATTTACTGATTTTGCATATTCGACTTCAGTTGTTCCAAGGACGAATTCGGTAGAGCCGCCACCAATATCGACCACAAGGTACGGCGATTCGGTATGTACAAGTCCTTTTGTTGCTCCGATAAAGGAGAGCGCCGCTTCTTCAGTGCCAGGGATAACTTCTGGTTCAATTCCTAGTATTTCACGTACGCCATCAATAAATAGTTCACGATTACTGGCATCTCTCGTCGCTGAAGTTGCGCAGAATCTAATCTTCTCGACGCCTTTGCTCGCAATTATTTCAGCATACTTTTTTGTGGCTGCAAGTGTCCGTTCTATTGCTTCTGGGTCAAACGCTCCCGTTGCATCGACGCCCTGCCCAAGTCGAACAATTTCCATCTCTCTTATTAGCTCTTGAAAATTATCACCTGTGATATCAGCAATCAGAAGTCGGATTGAATTTGTTCCACAATCGATTGCGGCTACACGGTTCATTTAGCTTCTCCTGAAAGTTCTGCACCTGATTGACATGGATCACTTAACCACCATTTTGGTAGCGCTGCCAACGCTTCATCACCGAGCGGATTGATACCGGCGCCGGCGCTAAGTGAGTGCGCGACTAATGAGTGCAGACACTTCACGCGATCTGGCATTCCACCTGCGGTGATTCCTTTAACTTCAGGAACGTCCATTCCAAGTTGATCTCTGGCACTTTCATATTGTTCGTGGGCAGCTTGGTATTTTTCTGCTAACTCTTTATCGGTAGTTAGGCGCTCTTGCATCTGTGCCATCATCCCTGTTGTTTCTAGGGTTGAAATTGCGCCCGTTAATCTTGGGCAGGTTGCGTAAAAAAAAGTTGGAAATGGTGTGCCATCTGAAAGTCTTGGCGGTGTTTCAACTACCGCAGCTTTACCGCATGGGCAGCGATAAGAAACTGCATGCACATCACGAGGTGTACGCCCTAATTGAATTTGGATTACATCTAGGTCTTCTTGGGCTGGCTTGCTGCTCATTGATCAACATTCGTTAAAGATATTGATGCAATCAATCGGCCATACCAGGGAAGGCCATTTGGAATCTGAGTAGAGATTGGTGCCGCGGGTGCATCAGCTTTGGAATCGGTTCTTGGAACATCTAGGACTATGTACTGGCGCTCTCCGGGAAATACAAAGTGCAGCCTTTCGCGGGCTTGTGAGGCGACATATTCGGGATCATTCCACTTTGCTAACTCTTCGCGAGCTCGCTCAAGTGCGTTGTTGCTGTCATTTACTTGTGCGCGAAGTGAATTAATTTGTGCGCGCTGGGCAAAATAATGTTGAAGTGGTGGCGCAAGGGTTATGGCAGAGATAAAAGCAACAGTTACTACCGCTAGCCAGCGGACAGAGGTGTTACTACGTTGCTTTGCCATGCTTCTTTGAAATTAACCTTTGAAGCGTGGGAATGCCGCACGACCAGCGTAAAGCGCAGATTCACTTAGCTCTTCTTCAATACGAAGAAGTTGGTTGTACTTTGCAACGCGCTCACTTCTGGCAGGTGCACCAGTCTTTATCTGACCACACTCAAGTGCAACGGCAAGATCAGCGATTGTGGTGTCTTCGGTTTCACCAGATCTGTGGCTCATCATTGAACGGTAACCACTGCGGTGTGCGAGTGAAACAGCATCAATAGTTTCAGTAAGGGTTCCAATTTGGTTTACCTTTACTAGAAGAGCATTAGCAGTACCCAGTCCAATTCCCTTTGCTAGGCGCTCTGGATTTGTTACGAATAAGTCATCGCCAACGATTTGAATCTTTGAGCCGAGCTGTTCAGTCATCTTCGCCCAACCCTCCCAATCATCTTCATCGAGTGGATCTTCGATTGAAACTATGGGATATGAAGCAACTAGATCGGCGTAGTAAGTAATCATTTCATCTGCCGAGCGCTTATTTCCTTCGAAGGAATACTTGCCATCTTTGTGGAATTCAGTTGCTGCAACATCCATCGCCAATGCAATCTCTTTACCTGGCTTAAATCCAGCTAATGTAATAGCTTCGAGAATTAAATCTAGGGCTGCGCGATTTGAATCTAAGTTTGGCGCAAATCCACCTTCATCACCAATACTCGTTGCAAGGCCGCGAGTTTTTAGTACTGACTTTAGGCTGTGATAAATCTCAGCGCCCCAGCGAAGTGATTCTTTAAATGAATCGGCACCGATTGGTGCCACCATAAATTCTTGGATATCAACATTGGTATCAGCATGTGCGCCACCATTTAATATGTTCATCATTGGGACTGGAAGTGTGTGAGCTGTTGGTCCACCGATGTAGCGGAAGAAAGATAAGTCGGATGATTCAGCGGCGGCACGAGCAACTGCAAGTGAGACACCTAGAATTGAATTTGCACCGAGGCGACTCTTATTCTTTGTGCCGTCAAGTTCAATCATCTCCTGATCAATTAATCTCTGATCTTGCGCATCAAAGCCTGAAACTGCAGGTGCTATTTCATCATTTACAAATTCAACGGCCTTTTCAACGCCTTTGCCGAGATAGCGCTTTGCTCCATCGCGAAGTTCGGCAGCTTCAAATGCGCCAGTAGATGCACCACTTGGAACTGCGGCGCGAGCACTTGAACCATCTTCGAGAACTACCTCAACTTCTACAGTTGGATTTCCACGCGAATCTAATATTTCGCGGGCGTGGACTGCCTCGATAAGTGCCATGATGCTCCTCTTTGTAATACCTCGATATTTATAAATTTATGAGCTAATTCTAACTTGCTAATCGCTCTCGTATTTCTTTATTTCGCCGATATAGGCCTTAATCGCTGAGCGAAGAGC
>CAWUTY010000101.1:0-3970 GCA_963925575.1 Candidatus Nanopelagicaceae bacterium | reverse complement strand
GCGAAATTGCGTGATCGGGCTCTTATAGTCAGCGGGAAATAAACCGTATACCCTTTAGTAATCAGCAGAGGGTAGGCACTTTTTGGCTAAAAAAAATGTAAAGCGGCAGATTCCGAAGATAAGTGAACTTGCTCCCCTCCTCAAATTTGCGCTCCCTTCTCTGCCTTCGCGCCAGAAACGGCTAGCAAAAGCCCTAACCATTTGGGATCTGCGTGAAATTGCTAAGCGTCGCACCCCGACTGGACCCTTTGATTACACCGACGGCTCTGCTGAATCGGAGTTGACTCTAGATCGTGCCCGACGAGCATTTTTAGATTTGGAATTTCGTCCAAATATTTTGAAGGATGTTTCAAAAGCCTCACTTGAGTGCCAAGTTCTAGGTGAACGCTTTGCAATGCCGGTAGGTATTGCGCCAACTGGTTTTACGCGAATGATGCACACCGAAGGTGAAATTGCTGGTGCCCGAGCTGCCGCGAAATTCGGCATACCGTTCTCGCTCTCAACTCTTGGTACCACCACGATTGAAGATGTTGTAGCGGCATCCCCCGATGGCACGAATTGGTTCCAGCTCTATATGTGGAAGGACCGCGATGCCAGCATGGAGTTGGTACGTCGTGCTCATGAATCAGGTGTTAAGAATTTGATTCTAACCGTGGATGTTCCAGTTGCTGGTGCGCGCTTGCGCGATGTGCGAAACGGTTTAACTGTTCCACCCCGCCTGACTGCTAAAACTTTAATTGATGCCATACCTCGTCCCGAATGGTGGATTAACTTCCTTACAACTCCAGCAATAAGTTTTGCAACTATGAAAAATTGGAAGGGCACTGTCGCCGAACTTCTTGATTTTATGTTCGACCCAACTATGACATTTGAAGATCTGAAATGGATCCGTGAACAATGGAAGGGCCAATTAACTATAAAAGGTATCCAGACCGTGGAAGATGCTAAAAAGGCCGCTCAATACGGGGCGGATGCCATTATTTTATCTAATCATGGGGGTCGCCAACTAGATCGAGCACCTGTGCCACTGCATCTCTTAGTCGATGTTAAGAAAGAACTTAAAGAAGATTTAGATATTCACTTAGATACCGGCATCATGCACGGGGCCGATATCTTGGCGGCGATTGCACTCGGTGCCAACTTTACCTACGTAGGACGCGCTTATTTATATGGCCTGATGGCTGGCGGTCAAGCAGGTGTAGAGCGAGCACTTACAATTCGGCGTACTGAAATGATTCGTAATATGAAGTTGCTTGGAGTTAACTCGCTGGAAGAGCTTGAACCAAAACATGTTCGTCTCTTGCCTGCTCATGCTGGAATTGGCACACTACCTGGGGGAAATAAATGAAGATCGCACGCATCGGAGCTGTAGGTAGTGAAAAACCCGCAATTGTTGAAGGCGATGAAGCGATATTTGTTGATTCATTAATTTCAGATTGGGACCGCAAATCCTTGAGTGAAGGCGCTTTAGCCAAGATTGCAAAGGCCGATTTATCAAAGCTGCCACGTGTATCAACCAATGGCATCCGCTTTGGGTCTCCCATTAGCCAGCCAACAAAATTAATCTGCGTTGGACTAAATTATTTAGCACATATCAAAGAGGCTGGTTTTGATACTCCCCCTGAGCCAGTTATTTTTATGAAGGCACCTGATTCACTTACTGGTCCAAATGATCAAGTTGTTATCCCACCTAATAGCACCGCGACAGATTACGAAGTGGAACTTGCCATCGTCATAGGAAAGCGCGCGCTTTATTTAGATTCCCCAGCACAGTCGGCTGAGCATATTTTGGGCTACACAATTTCGCAGGATATCTCTGAACGCCATTGGCAGATGGAACGCGCGGGTCAATGGGTAAAAGGAAAGTCTTTTCCAACCTTTAATCCACTCGGACCATTTGTAGTAACAAGTGATTCGATTAACGCTCACAACTTGCGCCTATGGTGCTCAGTAAATGGAGATATGAAACAAGATTCAAATACCGATGATTTACTTTATGGAATTGACCATATCGTTTGGTACATAAGCCAATTTATGGAACTCTTCCCTGGCGATGTCATCAATACAGGGACTCCATTTGGGGTTGGTATGGGATTTAAACCACCTGTATATCTAAAAGCAGGTGATGTTCTTAAGACCGGAATCGAAGGAATCGGCGAAATCACCAATCAAGTAATCGCTTACAAGGGAGCATAACTATGAGTCAAGATTTCGCAGGGCTAACCGCTGTCGTAACCGGTGCCGGTTCTGGCATAGGACTTGAAGTAGTTAAAGGTTTGCACGCCCAAGGAGCCACTGTTTTTGGCTTTGATCTTCGAGCCGGGGAAATGGAAGGTTTCGCTACCTTTATTGAATGCGATATCGCAAACCCAGAGAGCGTTAAGAAAGCATTTGCCGAATTCACTACCCAAAGCAAGACTCTAGATATTCTTATTAACAACGCGGGCATTGGCGCTATCGGCACCGTTGAACAAGCCACCGAAGAAGAATGGCAGCGAGTATTTAACGTTAATGTCTTTGGCGCCGCTCGCATGAGTGCAGCTGCAATGCCATATCTGAAGGTCAGCAAGTGCGCAGCGATTGTAAATACCTGTTCACTAGTTGCAACCGCTGGTGTTCCAAATCGCGCTGTTTACGGTGCCAGCAAGGGAGCGATCTACGCACTTACTCTTGCCATGGCAACCGATGGAATTGCCGATGGCGTGCGAGTTAACTGCGTTAACCCCGGAACATCAGATACTCCGTGGATAAAGAACCTTCTCTCCAAGGCTGCTGACCCAGATAAGGAATATGCAGCACTTCAAGCTCGTCAACCAATTGGACGACTTGTATCTCCTGTTGAAGTAGCAAGTGCGATTATTTATCTAGCAAATCCTGCACAAGCATCAACTACTGGAACAGCACTTGCTGTAGATGGTGGAATGCAAGGGCTGCGAATTCCTAAATAGTTTTTTGGCGATTAATTGTTGCAAAGAAGTAGGTTGAAGCAATCAGCGCTAGCAAGATAACTCCGTAAGCTGCTGCGAAGCCAAAGTTCTCACTCACAAAACCCATGATCCAAGGCGATGTGCCATTAGAAATACCCATTCCGATCACGAATGCTGCGATACCTCGATCTGAACCTTGTGCCGTGGATGAAGCATTTGCGATTGCTATCGATGCACATGGCCCGATTCCTGCTGCTGCGATTATTAAGCCGGCCAAGGTCAGTGTTGGTGAATTAGCAAAGACAACTAGCAATACACCGGATGAGATTGCCACAAAGGAATATCGCCAGATGCGATGGAGATAATGTTCATCTTTAGTTGAAAGATAGATTCGAGTCAGGGCAAGGAAGTATGGCGCAATAGTGGCAAATAAAACTGATGTTTTAACTTGTGAGCCACGCTCTATTAGTAGATCGACAGCCCAAGCAGAAAGTGATACCTCCATAGTTATCGTCATAAAGGCGAATATCAAGATCGCAACCATCGAGTAATCCCAGATGATCTTGCTCTCAGCGTCAGCAGGTTCTGGACGTGCCGACAATTCAGGAACTATTTTTAGCGCCACAAGCCCAATTAGAACAGCAGTAGTTGCCACCGTTGCTCGCCAAGGAATTTCAACCTGTGTTGTTAAACCAATGACTGTTGGTGATACCGATGCCATAAAAAGACCGACGCCAGTTGAGCGAAACATATTCTTCATTGCAGTTTTCGAATGAGCACCTAATATTGCAGTTGTAGTGTTACCAGCGATAACCGAGCCTGAAGCGGTGAGGATTACGGCAGGAACTGAGAAATAAATATTGGGGCTAAGGCAATAAAGAAGTGAGCCAAGAATCAAGAGTGCCCAGCCAAAGCGGATGGTCTGATGGGCTGGCCGGCGATGGCCATGTCCCAGCAAAATTAGCGAAATAAATACCAGAGAAGCAGCCCAACCAATGTTATGCCAGCTAGCAACAACCCGAGTAAGTTCAAAGTCACGCTTG
>CAWUTY010000100.1:0-3998 GCA_963925575.1 Candidatus Nanopelagicaceae bacterium | reverse complement strand
GAAATATGGAACACAGATTCAAGTAGGCTTTCAAAGACGCTTTGATCCGCCAATTAGCAAAGCGGCCAAGTTGGTCGTCGGTGGTGAGGTGGGAACTCTGTATGCAATGCATATGTATGCCCATGATCATCTCCCTTCCACGCTCGAGTTTCTCGAAGGGAGCGGCAGCATTTATCGTGACTTGCATGTTCATGACTTTGATCTAATCAGATGGATTACCCAAAGTGAGATATCCAAGGTTTATGCCACTCAAGCAGTCCGCGAACATACGCAATACGCCAAATATAATGATGCCGATGTTTCACTTATCTCGTTAACAACGGCTAGTGGAGTTCAAGTGGCAATTACCGGAACACGCCACAATCCAGTTGGGCACGATGTGCGCATCGAAATCTTTGGCTCCAAGGATTCAATCTCAGTTGGGCTTAATCGCAAGACGCCGATTCATGACATAGATGGCCAGTTGAATTTTGCAGATATTAGGTATCAAGGATTTATCGAAAGATTTCGCGAAGCTTTTGCGGCAGAAACTGCTGCCTTTTATGAATTTGTACAAGGCAAAATTGCTAACCCATGTCCGCCTGAATCTGCTCGCGCGGCGTTGCGTGTTGCGATCGCCTGCGAGGAATCTATTAAATCTGGGGGCGCAGTAACTATTGCGCATTAGTCGAATAACTTTGGTGGGACGGGTCGGACTTGAACCGACGACGACCGAATTATGAGTTCGGGGCTCTAACCAACTGAGCTACCGTCCCTGGTGGGGATGATGCGAACTTTACTGTACTTAAAGACCTGCCTTCGCAAGTAATTGATTTAAATGTTCCAAGTGATGGTCTGCGTGGGGCAATTCTTCTCGAGAATGTGTTGTTAAGACTCCGGCGACGGTGCAACCAGCTTCTTTTGCAGATGTAACGCCACCTGGCGCATCTTCAATTGCCCAACATTGATCTGTTTGTAGTCCTAAACGATCTGCACCGAGAATAAATGGTTCAGGAAAAGGTTTTCCGCGACTTACCTGATCGAAGGTAACTGAATTAGCCGGCATTGGAATCTTTCCAGCACGAGTCCGGGCAATTGCTAAATCAGTTGTGCATGAAGTAACGATTGTCCAAGGGATTTCGCGATCATTAAGTTCGGCCAATAATTCCAGTGCACCAGGAACGGCGCGGACGCCTTCGATATCTGCGATTTCTAAATCTGTAACGCGACGTATCCATTTTTGAATTTCTGCTTCTTCACGGTCGCCAATCACATTTCGCAGAGTTTGTTCTGCAGGGACTCCGTGGTGACCAGCAAGTGCTTCAAGAGGGATACCGGCTTCATTTGCCATAGTGATCCATGAATTCATGACCGCTGCAGTGGAATCAACTAGCGTGCCATCTAGGTCAAAGAGAAAGCCGATCTTCTTCAATTCTTACCTTGATTTTTCTTCGGGCGTGGATCGCGTTGCATTCCACGTCGACCCCAAAATTCCCACATTCCCATCACACTTAGAACGAGTGCGAAACCAAAGAGGAGATCTTCGGCAGGTGCGGAGAAGATACGAAGCCCAACGATTGCATCGGGGCTATACATAACAATATTTTTTGAAGTAAGCCACCAATTTGTCAGCAATTGAAAAGGCAAAATAATTGCATACGATGTCCAGAAGGCAGGACGAGTCAGTAGTGAGTTTTTAAATAGGAAAAGATCTGCCATGACAGCGATGGCGAAGGCGGTAATTGCAATATCGCTATAAATCATTGCCCGAACTCATCCTTGCGCCAGTGAGGTTTAACCGTGGTTACGCCCTCGATAGTCATGATCGCAGCCATTGGAATCACGATAAAGAAGAGAAACTCCTCAAGCGGGATATTAAATGGACCGTAGATACCGAGCATTTGATCGCGATCAAAGAACCAATGTCCCTGTGCGATGGCATAGGCATCCCAAATTAAAAATAAGCTGCTAATTGGCAAGACGCTCAACGCAACTCGCTTGATGCGACGAATCACACCAACCTTAAGGAATATTTCAAGCCAAAAAGATCCGCAGACAGTGAAGATCAACATCGCCATATAGTTCCATTTTTGCACGGGTAAATCCTCTCACGTGTAAACCCAGTTCGCGCCTCGCGCTTTGGTAGTGTTACAGATATAAAGTATTAATTTGTGGGAAATGGAGGAGTTCGTGCCAGATCTGGAACTTGAGCTTTTCCTCAAAGTAAGAAAGTTTTCTCGATTTGCCATCGGCTTTGCGATCGTGCTTTCGTTCATATTCGCGCGGCTAATTGAAAGTAGCGATATAACTTGGCAAGTAGTTGTGGCTTTGATTGCCCTGGCTGTTGGAATTCCACATGGGGCCTTAGATCACTTAGTTACATTGCCCCGGACTAGCGCAGCCAAGATGGCGGTTTTTATTCTTGTCTACGTGGCCGTTGCCATTGCAGCCGTCGTTGCGCTTTTAACTTGGAACGTAATCGGATTTATTGGCGTGGTCGTGATGAGTGCGGTGCACTTTGGTATTGGCGATGCTGCCTTTATCTCTGAGATCGACCGCAGATCTGTTGACCAAAAGCCTCTCCAGAAATACTTATATGCCAGCGCTGCCGGTACTTTGCCAGTGGTTATTCCTTTGGTAAGTCAGAAAAGTAACTCTGCACTTGAAAAAGTAAATCCGCAGCTTTTAGATTGGCATCAAGGTTTAAATAACGATCTAATGCTTTGGACCATGGTGTTAACGGCCATTGTGTTGCTGCGCTTGGTTCAGAAGCGACGTGATGGCGAGGCCATTGATTTAGTTCTACTTTATTTATTGGCAGTGACTGCGCCGCCACTTGTGGCATTTGCGGTCTACTTTGGGTGTTGGCATGCCATGCGCCATACCGCGCGCTTGACACTGACTCTGCCAAATTCGCAAGCGGCTTTTGCCGAAGGAAATTTAAAGCGAGCATTTATCAAGGCAGTACTACCTGGGACGCCCGCGCTGATTGGAACCTTTATCGTTGCAGCAGCGATCGTAATTTTTCGCGGGGATTCACTTGATGATCAATTCTTATGGGTAACACTTGTTGTTGTTTGGGCGTTGACTGTTCCGCATATGGCGGTAACGGCGCGACTTGATCGAAAGGCACTTTCTTGAAGTTATTTCTAGTAATTGTTCTAGCGTTAATTAATATCGCCCCGGCGCAGGCAGCCCCTGTATTTATATTTCCAGTCGCTGATTGCGCAGTTAACTATGCCCGCGCACACCATGATTATGCCGCCACCGATATCTTGGCGAAGAAGGGTTGCAAGTTTGTCTCGCCAGTAAATGGAGTGATCGATGAAGTAAACCGTGTGGATAACTGGAGTGGTAAAACTAATCTTGGAATAGACCGTGGCGGGCTTTATGTATCCATAATCGGCGATGATGGAGTCAGGTATTACGGCTCTCACTTGTCATCCGTTGTTGCATCGATTCAACCTGGCGTTGTTGTAAAAGCTGGACGGATTCTAGGAAAGATTGGTTCATCTGGTAGCGCACGTGGAACTGCGCCACATCTTCACTTTGGAATTTCTTGGCCTACTCCAACGCAGCCAAATGTTTGGTGGGTGCGTCGTGGCGTTGTATTGCCTTTTAAGTATTTAGATGCCTGGAAAGCCGGTAAAGATTTATCTCCGGTTAAGGCAGTAACGGCTGCGCAATTAAAGTACGGTGAAATTCCACCGATTCCAAAGTAGTTAGGTAATAAAAAATCCCCCACCGCTTTCGCGATAGGGGATTTCTCGTAAACTAAGTGTTATTAGTTAGCGTTCACTGCATCGGCCTGAGGACCCTTTGGACCCTGTACGACCTCGAATGAAACTGACTGACCCTCTTCAAGGGACTTGTAACCGTTTCCTTGGATTGCTGAGTAGTGAACGAATACATCTTGTCCGCCACCATCAACTGCAATGAAACCGAAACCCTTTTCAGAGTTGAACCACTTAACTGTGCCTGTTGCCATGTTTTTACTTTTCCTTCGATATGTGGGTGTT
>CAWUTY010000099.1:0-4909 GCA_963925575.1 Candidatus Nanopelagicaceae bacterium | reverse complement strand
GCTAGCAGTAACCACTGATTGCCAAATTTCTTCTGGATCTTGTTCTACCCAACCTGGTTGTGGGAATGAGGTTGCGATCTTTACTTCTGATTGCGCAAGAACTTCGCCTTTTAAATTTATGGCTAGCGCTTTTGTAGAACCACTACCTTGATCGATAGCCAGAATTATCGATGAGTTATTTTCCATGCTTTAAGAGCTCTCGAGCAGAGGCCACTATTGAATCTGCAGTTAACCCAAAATATTCTAGAAGAAATGTGGCTGATCCAGTTGGCGCAAATGAATCAATTCCCATTAGCTTCATTGGAACGGGGTGGTTCTGCACAACGAATTCTGCGATCGCACCGCCAACACCACCACGAGTAACTGATTCTTCTGCAGTGATGATCGCCTTAGTTTCTTTTGCTGCCGCAAGTATTTCAGCGGTATCGAGCGGTGACACTGTTGAAAGATTTATGACTCGTGCAGATATTCCCTCCGCTTTTAATTCAGCTGCTGCTGCCACCGCACGTGAGACCAGAGTCCCGGTTGCAATAATTGTGACATCGCTGCCATCGATAATGCGCATTGCTTTATTTGGGATAAAGGCCGGAGATTGTCCTTGCGAAACTGATGGGACTTTATATCTGCCAATTCGCATAAATACCGGGCCAACCATATTTGCCGCCCATCGCACCGCTTCAGCCGTTTGTGCTTCATCTGCCGGCAAAACGATTGGTAGTGAATCAAGGGCGCGCATCCATGCAATATCTTCGATTGAATGATGTGTTGGTCCGAGCTCACCATAAGCAATACCTGGGCTCATTCCGCAGAGTTTTACGTTGGTGCGGGTGTAAACGACATCAGCTTTGATTTGTTCAAGTGCCCGTCCGGTTAAGAAAGGTGCTGCGGCACATACAAATGGCGTAAATCCAGCGTTTGCTAAGCCGGCGGCAACACCAACCATATTTTGCTCTGCAATACCAACATCAATTAAGCGTTCAGGAAAGAGGTCACGAAATTCGGTTAAATTGCTTGAACCAACCGAGTCGTTGCAAACGACAACAATTTTAGAATCTTCGTTAGCCAATGCAATTAAAGTCTTAGCAAAAATTATGCGGTTGTCGAACTCTTCCAATTTTTTGCTCATTGCTGTCCAAGTTGCAGCAAGGCTGCTTCATATTGTTCAGCAGTTGGAACTTTGTGATGCCATTCAGCTTTGCCTTCCATGAAATCAACACCTTTGCCTTTAGTCGTTTGCGCAATCACAACGCGCGGCTTGGTCTGTGGATCGGTAAGCGCTTTATGTAGCGCTAGATAATCATGTCCATTAACTATGCAGACTTCCCAACCAAATGATTCAAATTTCTTATCTAGCGGATCTAGCTCGTTGGTTTTTGCAGTTGGGCTTCCTTGCTGGAAACCGTTGCGATCAATCACAGCAATTAAATTGGTAAGTTTGCGATGGCCGGCAAACATAGCCGCTTCCCAGTTGCTGCCTTCTTGTAATTCACCATCTCCCATAATTACAAATGAGCGGCTTCCGTTCTTCGCCAACTGCGCACCGATTGCTGTTCCAACCGCGATCGGAAAACCATGACCGAGCGGACCAGTATTTGATTCGACACCCGGCACTTTATTGCGATTTGGGTGACCATTTAGATTACTTAGTGGCTTCGCAAAAGTTTTTAGATCTTCAACCGGGAAAAAGCCACGCAAGGCCAAAGTTGAATAAAGTGCCACAGCGGCATGACCTTTACTTAGAATTAAGCGATCGCGATCGGGCTTATTTGGATTTTTAGGATCAACGTTTAGGACTGAACCAAAGAGGGTTGCCAGGATATCTGTCACAGAGAAATCTCCACCGATATGGCCCATGCCGGCACTTTTGATGGTGTGAAGAATTTGGATGCGGATCTCACGGGCTAAATCTGATATTCCCCGCGTATTCATCACCATAATGCCTTAACCCTATGCGTATTTACGCTCAGGTCAATACCGTTTTCTCGCTCTTACGGATTTTTACTTGTTCTGTACTCTAAGCGATATGAATGACAAGGCAACAACACCTGAAGTAAAAAATGTCCGTCCTTACGATGTTGCACATCCAACACAGTTTGCAGACTTCATGCGCACTGGTTGGGCACCATCTAACCTAGAAGGTCTACAGCCACTTGAGGTTGTCACTTATGCATTCACGCGCCGCCAAGTTTTATCAGCAGCATTTGCGAATATTCGAATTGTAATTCCGGCTGGAAATTATAAAACTCGATCAAACGATACTGAATATGTCTTTCGTCCCCACAGCGCATTTGCTTTTTACGCAGGCGTTCAAGGGGCGGATGCGGTTCCGGATTCAGTATTAATTATGGAACCAAATGAATCTGGTGGCCATGACTCCTATCTTTATTTACATCCAAGATCGACCCGTGAGAGCGACGCTTTTTATACAGACCGTAAGTACGGAGAGCTTTGGGTAGGTCGACATTTCACACTTGATGAAGCAAATACTGTTTACCAGATTCAAACTCGCGATGTTGAAAAGATCGAAGATCTGCTGCGCTTTAGCAAAGAGACCTTGCTCGTGCGCGGTGAAGACGCCTTGATGGATAAGTTAATTTCAAAGCATGCGCGTGAAGCAGAATTTCTGACATTTACATCCGAGCAACGTTTAGTTAAAGATGATTACGAAGTTGCTGAGCTGCAGGCAGCTGTTGATGCAACTGGTCGTGGATTTAGTGATGTGATTGCGGCGATGCCAGCGGCGGCAGATCATCCACGTGGCGAAAGAATTGTGGAAGGTGCTTTCTTTGGACGTGCTCGCCTAGAAGGTAATGACATTGGATATACAACAATTGCCGCAGCTGGTTCGCATGCCTGTGTATTGCACTGGATCCGCAATGATGGTGCGGTCCGCAATGGTGAATTGTTGCTCCTCGATGCTGGCGTAGAGATGGATTCTTATTACACCGCAGATATAACTCGCACCTTGCCGGTTAATGGAAAATTCTCACCAGCGCAACGCACCCTATATATGTTGGTTTATGAGGCACAGCTCGCTGGTTTTGCAGCAGTTAAGCCAGGAGTTCCATTCTTGGAAATTAACCGCGCTGCACAACGCGTTCTGGCGCAAGGTTTAGCCGATATGGGTGTTTTAACTATTTCCGCCGAAGAGTCAATGCAACCAGAAGTTGGTCTTCATCGTCGTTGGACGCTGCACGGAGTAAGCCATCACCTTGGTTTAGATGTGCACGATTGCGAGCATGCAAGACAAGATATGTATCGCGATGGTGTTTTGCGTGAAGGAATGGTTTTAACTGTCGAACCAGGACTTTACATTCAGCCTGATGATGAACTATTCGCACCTGAGTATCGCGGAATCGGTATTCGAATTGAAGATGACGTAATTGTTACTGCTGATGGTTGTCGCAACTTGAGTGAGAATATCCCGCGCCACCCTGATGCAATCGAAGCCTGGATGGCATCAATTCTCGGTTAATTAATTGGCAAGCTGGATGCCGATCCACGCTGCAAGTAAGCCGAATACCAGTGAAACGCTGAGGTTTAGGGCGACCTCCTTGTAACGCTTCAATTCGTATCCCAAGTAAATATCGAGCATAAATGTTGACCAAGTTGTGAACGCTCCAGCGAAGCCGACTGCAACTAGGTCATAAACTTTTTCAGACTTTGAGAAAGTTAACCCGATCAAGAATGAGCCAAAAACATTGACTAGAAGTGTGCCTAGTGGCCTATCTGTAAATTTTTTAAAATGCTGATCAATTGCAAAGCGGGCTGGTGCACCCACCGCAGCGCCTAAAACTATATATAGCGTATTCATTTGCGCACCGGAATTAGCTTGCGACTAATCGGCAGAACGATAATTACAATCAACAGACTTAAGAAAACATTCGCTGCCAGGAAAAGCGCACCTCCGGATGCTGGCTCAAATACTTGAACGGTTACGGCAGAAAAAGTTGTCATGCCGGCACAGAATCCTGGAAGGAGTAAATGCCTTAACTCAGGTGTGCCACGACGTTCCATTAGAACCAAAAGAGCGCTGGCAAGTGCGACGCCAATTAAATTTGCAGCAATAGTTCCGGTGCGATCATCAGGTATTGCAAGAGAAAGAGCAAAGCGAACTAGCGTTCCTGCCACACCGCCGACCGCGACGAGCAGCAGTGAATTCATGTTCTAAACGATACCCTCGCGTTTGCGGATCTTTGAGCCTAACCAGCGGACTGGGTCATATTTAATATCTGCGACGCGTTCTTTCATCGGGATAATCGCATTATCGGTGATCTTGATGTGCTCTGGGCAAACTTCGGTACAGCACTTAGTGATGTTGCACATTCCAAGTCCGTGCTCTTCCTGCGCGGTGCTCTTACGATTTTTCAAAGTATCAAGGGGGTGCATATCAAGTTCTGCAATACGGATAAAGAAACGTGGGCCAGCGAAGGATTTCTTATTCTCTTCATGGTCACGGACTACGTGACATACATCTTGACAGAGGAAGCACTCGATACATTTGCGGAACTCTTGCGAGCGCTCAACATCGATTTGTTGCATGCGCGCTTCACCAGGCTTTAGGTCCTTAGGTGGCTCAAACGCCGGAATCTCCATCGCCTTTTTGTAGTTAAAAGAAACATCGGTGACAAGATCCTTGATGACAGGAAATGCACGAAGTGGTGTAACGGTGATCGTTTCATCATCGCCGTATGCAGCAACTTGCGTCATACAAGCAAGGCGTGGCTTACCGTTAATTTCCATAGAACAAGAACCGCACTTGCCAGCCTTACAGTTCCAGCGAACTGCTAAGTCGCCCATTTGGGTCGCTTGCACGCGGTGAATTACATCTAGAACGACTTCGCCATCATTGGCCTCTACCTGAACATCTTGTAGGCCACCATCAGTTGCATCGCCTCGCCAGATGCGA
>CAWUTY010000098.1:0-10086 GCA_963925575.1 Candidatus Nanopelagicaceae bacterium | reverse complement strand
TTGCTACTAGTAATTATTACTGCGGGTTCCGTTGAGCATCTTGTTGCCTTCTATGCACTCGGCGTCTTCACCGGATTTACACTCGCTGGTTTTGGTATGACGAAATATTCTTTGCGAACAAAGCCAAAAGGGTGGCGAGTTAAGGTCGTAATCAATGCCGCTGCAGGATCTGTTTCTCTTGCCATCGTCATAATTTTCTCAGTTGTTAAATTTACTGAAGGGGCCTGGCTAGTTCTGGTAACAGCGCCAATCATGGTTGTAAGTTTCTTGCGCTTGCGTCGTCAGTACACGCGCGAACAAGAAGCTTTGCTAGTCCGTCAAGAACAAGAGCGGGCAACAACGATTGTTCGCCATAACGTCACAGTCTTGGTCGATAACGTGGACCTGGCAACCGTTGGTGCAATTCGCTATGCGCGAAGCTTAAAGCCTCGTAATTTGAGCGCGGTTCACTTTGTAATCGATGATCGCAGAGCAGAAGCTATTAAGGATGCTTGGGCAAAATCTGATGCCCTCGATGATGTAACTCTTGAATTAATTGACTGCCCTGACCGCCGGTTAGCAAATGCTGCTGTTGATTATGCAATCCGCATGACAGAGAAAAATGATATTGAATTAACTCTTCTGCTTCCTCGACGCGCTTATTCCGGTTTCTTAGGTCGCTTACTTCACGATCAAACAGCTGAGGAAATTGCGGCGCCGATTTCGCAATTGCAACGCGTGGTTGCAACAATTGTTCCCTTTGACGTGGATCGCATAACTTCTGGATCACAATTGACAGTTCAACCACAGACCGTTGCTACAAAATCTTCTGTTTCATTACCTGAAGCATTTAAGCCAGTCAAAGATGTCATAAAGCTAACCGAACCGATTAGCCATTACGCCGAAGATTTAACGCCGATCGGCAAGATTCAATGGCGCCAGCGTGCGCAAGTGCAAGGTCAAGTGACTGCGATAAAGAGCGGGGCAAAAGGTGCTGCTCCACTATTGCAGGTGGAAGTTTGGGATCAATCTGGTGGAGTAACTCTGCACTTCCTAGGTCGCCGCGAGATCGCGGGCTTGGAAGTTGGCGCTCAAATTCGCGCAGAAGGAATGGTTGGCGAAGAAGAAGGAGTACTTACTATCTTGAATCCTTCTTACCAATTGCTAGTTTAGTTAACGCTGACCTTCAAAGAAGTCAGTTAACAATTTGGCACATTCACTTTCGCGAATTCCTGCTGTCACATTTACTTTATGAATTGCGCGTGGGTCGCGAATAACGTCCCAAACTGAGCCAACTGCGCCTGCTTTTTCATCCCACGCGCCGAATATCAGGTTCGAAATACGCGATTGCGCAATCGCGCCAGCACACATTGCGCATGGTTCAAGCGTGACTATGAGCGTGCATCCATCAAGTCGTGAATTTTTAAAATGCGCTGCGGCGCTACGAATCGCCACAATTTCGGCGTGCGCTGTTGGATCGTTGTTGGCTTCACGTTCATTTGATCCTTGCCCGATTACTTCGCCATCTTTATTTACAACAATGGCGCCGACTGGAACGTCTCCGGTATTGATTGCTTGGCGTGCAATTTCGATCGCTTGATCCATAAGCGATTCTGCCGACTTATTAGAAATTCTTAGAGCTCCAATAGTTCTGAAAATTCTTCTGCAAATCCTAATCGGCTAGCGATTGCTTCCAGTTGTTCATCAGGAAATAGTTCTGCATCATCACAAAGTGCGGAAAGTTCCATCTGATTAACACCTAAGTCAGCCAAAATATCTAAATGTCCGACTGGAAGCGGTTCATCTTCTTCTTCTGGGGAATCAAGATCACATAATTCCAAAAAGTCTGCGGCGACTTCGTAATCTATTGCGCAAGTTACATCACTTAAGAACATGCTGATGTGCGCACCAAGGACTCTAATCACCATAAAGAATTCTTCATCGATTGCTAAGAGTGCGATTGCACCACCATTTGTTTGTTGTGACTTAAGACGATCAATAATGTGTGGTAGATCATGTGCATCAGGCAGAATCGCTAAGTTCCAGCGCCCGTCCTCGTGCCACGCAGCAACTGCGATATCTACCTCGTTCACAAGTGCGTCCGTCACATCGGACATATTCCCACTCATTGGGCTAGATGGAAACCCCTGTAGGGTATGAACCATGAAGGTTCATGTCGCCGACCACCCGCTGGTAACTCACAAATTGACCGTTCTGCGCGATGAAAAAACGGATTCGCCAACATTTCGCCATCTAGTTGAAGAACTTGTGACTCTTCTGGCTTACGAGGCAACTCGCGATGTCCGAACTGAAAAAGTTTCTATTAAGACTCCAGTCACACAAACCACGGGGTTAAAACTTTCCGATCCACGTCCGGTTGTTGTACCAATTCTGCGAGCCGGACTTGGCATGCTTGAAGGAATGACACGTTTGATTCCAACTGCCGAGGTAGGTTTTCTCGGAATGGTTCGCGATGAAAAAACTCTGCAGGCCAGCACCTACGCCAATCGCCTACCTGAGAATTTAGCTGGCCGTCAATGTTTCGTACTTGATCCGATGTTAGCGACTGGCGGCACGCTAGTTGCTGCAATCAACTTCCTTATCGAACGTGGCGCTGATGACATAACCGTGATCTGTATTCTTGCTGCGCCAGAAGGTGTAAAAGTTTTGGAAGATGCTTTTGCCAACTCTGGTGTTCCAATCACACTCGTCACGGGTGCATTAGATGAAAAATTAAATGAGCACGGTTACATCGTTCCCGGTCTTGGCGATGCCGGCGATCGCTTGTACGGTGTTGTTTAAATGGCATCAACTTCCCCAGGATACGGAATCACAATACGTGTTGAAGGATCTCCCGATCTGCAACCTGTTGCCTTAATTACTGCTGCAATTACAGGAGCCGGCGCAACAATCACCGCTCTGGATGTTGTTGAATCGCTATTAGAGAAAGTTGTAATCGACGTAACTTGTGACACGATCGATGCCGACCACGCACGAGAAATCACAATCGCGCTCACTGCGCATTCTGGATTAACTGTTCGCAAGGTTAGTGATCGCACATTTTTGCTCCACCTTGGTGGAAAGCTCGAAGTTCAATCAAAGGTTCCGCTTAAGACCCGCGATGACCTCTCGCGTGCATATACCCCTGGCGTAGCCCGCATCTGCCAAGCCATCGTTGAAGATCCATCGGATGTGCGTCGTTTAACGATGAAGCGAAATACAGTCGCAGTTGTTACTGATGGTTCTGCGGTTTTAGGTTTGGGAAATATTGGGCCATCAGCGGCTTTGCCAGTCATGGAGGGTAAAGCAGCGTTATTTAAACGATTTGCCGATGTTGATGCGTGGCCAGTTTGTTTAGATACTCAAGATGTCGATGAGATTGTGCGCACCGTTCAGCTGATTGCTCCCGTTTATGGTGGCATCAATTTGGAAGATATTTCAGCGCCGCGTTGCTTTGAAATCGAAGCGCGCTTACGTGATTTATTAGATATTCCAGTTTTCCATGATGATCAACACGGAACTGCAATAGTCGTTTTAGCTGCCTTGACCAATTCGCTAATTTTAGTAAATAAAAAATTGAGCGCAGTTAGAATCGTGATGAGTGGAGCCGGAGCCGCAGGAACCGCGATTACTAGGTTGCTTACTAAGAGCGGAGCCAAGACCATAATTGCCTTCGATATAAACGGCTGCGTTACTGAAGGCTTCGCCGGAAATATCTCTGATGCCATGAAGAGTGCTGATGTATTTATTGGGGTGAGTGCTCCAAATGTCTTAACTGAAAACGATGTGGCATCAATGGCGACCGGTTCGATTGTTTTTGCACTGGCAAACCCAGATCCTGAAATTGATCCAGTGATCGCACGCAAGTATGCAACTGTTGTAGCAACCGGCAGAAGCGATCAACCAAATCAGATCAATAATGTCTTAGCGTTCCCAGGTATTTTCCGCGGGCTACTCGATGCAAATGCTCATAAGATCACTGATGAGTTGCTAATTGCAGCGGCCGAAGCAATTGCATCGTGTGTTAGCGCATCTCAGCTAAATGCCTCATTTATCGTCCCTAGCGTTTTCGATTCACAAGTGGTCACTAAGGTGGCTGCTGCTGTTAAAAAGAGCGTTTAAATGGAGTTAGCCGCATCATTTGATACCCAACTTTCATCGCTTGCCCCATTTATTTTCTATCTAGTCATTGGTGCGATTGTTTTTATTGAGACAGGCTTACTTTTTGGCTTCTTTTTGCCGGGAGATTCAATTCTTTTTAGCGCAGGTTTAGTTGCGGCAGCGCATGGAAATATAAATATTGTTATTTTAGTATCCATCATTTTTCTTGCTGCTTTTTTTGGAGACCAAGTTGGCTTTGTAATTGGACGCGTTGTCGGACGTCCCTATTTAGATAAGAAACAGTCACCGCGAATGCAGCGCATGATTGTAAATGCCGAATCTTTTTATGAAAAAACAGGTTGGTGGGCAGTCGTTGCCGCTCGTTTCTTCCCTTGGATTCGCACATTTGTTCCGCCGATCGCTGGCGCTGCCAAGATGAATTACTACAGATTTTTATCCGCTAATGTTCTTGGTGCGCTCTTGTGGGGAGTTGGAATTACCTTGGCTGGTTATTACGCAGCGACGTTGCCTTGGGTTAAGGGTTCTTCTTACGCAATTGCCGCTTTCTTTATTGGCGCTTCGCTAATTTCAGCTTTGGTAAATTACCGACGCCGCCCACAACAACGCCCAAATAAGTCATAACGATCCCGGTTACCAAGTAAACGCTGACATGCACCCCTTCAGTTGGTGAATAGAAGTCAATCAATAGCGAGCCAGCTAACTGTCCTCCAACACTAATTAGGGTGAAGGTTAAAACTCCTAAATGTTGAACTATCGTTGAAGTGAAAGCAATGTAAATAATTCCGATAGTCCCACCTGTATACATCCACCATGGTCCGGCCGGCAGTGACACTATTTCAGCTCTATTTATTAACATGCCGATGGCTAGAAAAATTACTAGAAAACTAGTTCCCATTATGAAATTGAGCAAAGAAGTCGTAAAGCTTTGCTGTGTGCTTTCGTTAATTTGACCATTTAGCGCTCGTTGCACGCCAACAATTGCCCCAGCAAAGCAACCCAACAAGACCGCTAAAACGGAAAGGTTGTTAGCTTCTATGCGATCAAGGACAGAAATTAGCACCGCTAATACAGTGATTCCGGCAGCCGCTACACGCCTAACCGTTATGTGCTTTTTTCCACCACCGGTTAAACCGATGCGATCTACTAATAGTGAAGTAGCAGTTTGACCAGCAATTGATGCAACTGAATAAATTGCAACACCAATAATTGGAACTATCTGAGTTTGCACGGCTACAAAACTTCCACCAAGCATTCCAGCAAAGAGAGTCCAAGGTGGAATTTCTTTGCGCTTTAGGGCACCACGAAGATTTCTAACTCCGTTTTTAATCGCTGGGCTGAAGAATGAAATTAAAGAAATAATAATTAACCCTGAACCAAAAGATACTAGTGCGGCTTCAATTGGATTTCCCATGCGATGCGAAAGTTCTCCATTGGCGCGTGCTTGTACAGCGATCATCAAACCCGAGATAGCCGCGAGGACATCTAAACGAGTATTACTCTTATTTTGCGCAGATAATTTCACTAAGAATGTGTGCCGTCAAACTTGCGTTTATCTGCAATCCAATCCATCAGCGCGAATAAGACACCAGAAATTACGAAGGTTAGGTGGATTGCGATACGCCAGATAGTTCCTTCTCCAACTTCGGCTTCACCTGCGAGCTCAATGAAATCTTTGAGGAGTTCGATGACAGAAATAGCAACTAATGAGCCAATCAACTTTATTTTTAGCCCACTGAAATCGATAGTACCCATCCAGTGCGGACGGTCTTTAGATTCAGTTGCAATATCAATTCGAGAGACAAAGTTTTCATATCCGGCAAAGATCACCATTAAAATTAAGTTTGCCAGCAGCGTCAGGTCCAAGAGCGCTAACAGTGACAAGGTAAATTCACTAGCCGACATATCTGCAGTTTTTTCAGCCAAATGCCAAAACTCCACAACAAATCGATAAGCCAAAAGCGCCAATGCGCCGACTAAACCAAGGTAAAGCGGAGCCAATAAAAAACGGCTTCGGAAGAGAACTGATTCTACGACGTGTGAAATTTTGCTCATGAAATTATTTTAACTCATGGCTCAAGCAGAAGAGTAATTTCAAGCCATTCCTCCTCGCGAGAGTTCAATTCCACCCGCTGAGATTCTAGTTCTGCCGTTACCTGAGTTAATTCTGCTGGATCAAAGGCTGCAGTCGACTGCTCTTGCTCTAGTTCGGTTATTCGTACCTTTGCTTTCTCGATCTGTCTTTCTAGGCGCGCTAAATCTTTCTTAAATTGACGTTGTTCTGCCGCAGATGAAACTGTCTTACTTTTCTCTTCTGTGCCGGCACCTGGTATTGCAGCGGCCCTCTGCTCAAGGTATTGATCCACGCCACGTGGTAGATCACGCAAGGCTTTATCGCCTAATAGACCAACGAACCGATCACAAACTCTTTCCAGAAAATAGCGATCGTGGGAAATTACAACCAGAGTTCCGCCATAGCTATCAAGTAAGTCTTCAAGTTCGGTAAGGGTTTCGATGTCAAAATCATTTGTTGGCTCATCTAGCAATAAAACATTTGGGGAATCCATTAGTAGGCGAGTTAGTTGCAGTCTGCGTTTTTCGCCACCAGAGAGATCCCCAACTGGCGTCCATTGTGAATCTTTATCAAAACCTAATCGTTCACAGAGTTGAGATGCGGAAAGTGATTTCCCATTTCCAAGCTCAATATGTGCTGCAACTTTTTCAACCGCTTCAAGAACGCGCCACTGAGGATTTAACTCATCTAAATGCTGCGTGAGAAATGCCGCTTTAACAGTCACGCCAGTGACTAATTTGCCAGCAAAAGGTTGAATCTCTCCGACCAAAGTACGCATCAAAGTGGTTTTACCGGCACCGTTGATTCCGACAATGCCAATACGATCACCGGGCCCAACATTCCAATAAAGATCGTCAATTAACTCTTTATTGCCTGCTCGCACCTGTAGATGATGAGCTTCATAGACCGTATTCCCAAGTCGGTTGCGCGCAAACTTTAAGAGTTCGCCTTGATCACGAGGTGCGGGCTCTTCGGCGATCAAAACATTTGCGGCATCGACACGAAATTTTGGCTTGGTAGTTCGCGCCGGCGCGCCACGTCGCAACCAAGCCAGTTCTTTGCGAATCAAGTTATTTCGTCTGGCATCCATCGCATTTGCTTGGCGCGCACGTTCTGCTTTAGCCAACACAAATGCTGAATAACCGCCGTCATACTCTTCGATTTTCCCACCGACAACTTCCCATGTGCGCTCGGTTACGGCATCTAAGAACCAACGATCGTGAGTGATCACCAATACGGCCAAGGATTTTCGATTATTTAAATGGCTAGCTAGCCAGGCCACGCCTTCTACATCTAAGTGGTTAGTTGGCTCATCAAGAAGAATTAGATCTAAGTCATCGATTAATAATTTTGCCAACCCGACACGACGTCTTTCTCCCCCAGATAAAGTCCCAAAAGTTCTCTCAAATAAATGGTCATCAAATCCGCCGAATAGACCAGTGAAGACTTCGCGGATTCCAGCATCACTTGCCCACTCGTGTTTGGCTTTATCGCCAAGCACAACATCACCGACAGTTGAATTTGGATCTGCTTTATCAACTTGTGAAAGCAAACCGATTTTTACCGAATTTGATTTTGTTACTCGACCTTGATCAGGGCTTTCAACTGCCGCAATTATTTTCATTAATGTGCTTTTCCCTGAGCCATTGCGGCCAACTATTCCGATGCGTTCGCCCTCAGAAACACCTAAAGAAACTCTTTCGAGCAGCGCTCTAATATCAAAGGCTTTACTGACCTCTTCGATGTTTACAAGATTGCGCGCCACGATGGGAGAGCGTACCTTTCAACTATGAAAGCCACTGACCGACAATTCGCGCTAGACCTAGATTCTCGAGATCCGCTGGCACGTTTTCGCTCACAATTTGTGGTTAGTGATCCAAATATCTGTTATCTAGATGGAAATTCACTAGGTCGACTTCCGCTTTCGACAATTGATGCTGTTAATTCTTTTATGAAAGATGAGTGGGGTCCAGAAGTAGTAACTGGATGGGGCCACTGGGTCGATGAAGCTCAGCCGACTGGCGATTTAATTGGTCGCGCAACACTAGGAGCTGCCGCTGGCCAAGTTCTAGCGTGCGACACAACTTCAGTTAATTTCTACCAATTAGCACTTGCTGCGATAAGCGCCCGGCCGGGACGCAAGACAATAATCACTGACGCCGCTAACTTTCCAACAGATCGCTACATTTTCGAAGGGCTAGCCAAGCAACTTGGTCTTAATTTGGTAATTATCGATAACGAAACTCCGGGATCTGCTGAAAATGAAAGAATTACCCCTGAAATTCTCGCTCCTTATTTAAACAATGATGTAGCGCTCGTGACGCTAGAAGTTATTCAGTATCGCTCAGGTGCGCGCAATGACATTAAATCTCTGACGGATTTAGCTCGCAAACATGGCGCACTTATGTTGTGGGATGCCAGCCATGCAGTTGGAGCCATTGAAATGGATTTCGATAAAAATGGAGTTGATATCGCAGTTGGTTGTACTTATAAATATGGAAACTCAGGTCCTGGATCTCCTGCCTGGTTATATGTAAATAAGAAAGTACAGGCGCAACTTCAAGTCCCGATTCAAGGCTGGTTCTCTCAAGGCGACCAATTTGCAATGGGTCCTAACTTTGAAAAAGCCGAAGGTATTCGTGGATTCCAAATCGCCAGTCCATCTCTAATCGGTTTGCGTTGTATCAAAAGTGCTTTTGGCATGATTGAAGAAGCTGGTATCGGAGCGATATCTGAGAAAGCAGCGATTGGCACTGAGATGATGATTCAACTCTATGACGCTTGGCTTGCTGATCTGGGATTTACTTTATTGACTTCGCGCAACCCCCAAGAGCGTGGCGGACATATCTCACTCGGCCATCCAGATGCTGATCGAATTTGCATAGCACTTCGCGAATTCGCAGATGTAATTCCAGATTACCGAACTCCTGATTCGATTCGCTTAGCAATCGCACCACTTCCTACTGCCTACGTCGAAGTCTGGGATGGTTTTGCACGAATTCGCGACCTAGTTGCAACTCGCCAATATGAAAAAATTGAGAAAACAGATTCGAGAGTTACGTGAGTGAATCAGAGTTTGAATCAGCCCTCACCTACACCTCTTATTTAGCAATTGATGACCTGTTAAATCTTCAAAAGCCCTTATCTGACGGGCCCGAACATGATGAAATGTTATTTATTATCATTCACCAAAGTTATGAACTCTGGTTTAAGCAATTAATTCACGAATTTAACGCGGCGGCTAAATCTCTGGAAACTGGAGATACCCATAAATCACTAGCTCTGCTTGGTCGCATTCGTACAATTCTTAAAGTTTGTGTGACCCAAGTCGATATTTTAGAGACGATGACACCTCTGCAATTCAACGCATTCCGTGGATATTTATCATCATCTAGCGGCTTTCAATCTGCGCAGTTTAGAAAAGTTGAGGCGCTACTAGGTCGACGTGATTCCAAGATGTCATCACATCTACCGAAAGATGTGCAAGCAGAGATCAAGGAAATTACATCTCGCAATTCAATTTGGGATTCAACGCTGGCTTACTTAAGTAAGCGTGGACATAAGATTCCCGCAGAAATTCTGGAACGCGATAAATCAACTCACTATCAAACAGATCCACGCGTTATTGAAGTATTACTTGCCGTGCATCGCAACGATCCAGAATCTGCAATGGTCTGTGAAAGGCTGATGGATATTGATGAAGGTTTACAGGAGTGGCGTTATCGCCACGTGAAAATGGTGGAGCGCACTATCGGTCAAAAAGCTGGTACCGGTGGATCTGATGGAGTTAAATATTTAGCAAGCACTTTATTTAACCCAGTCTTCAAGGATCTCTGGGAAATCCGTTCTCAGTTCTAAAGCGGCATTTTCAGAAGACGCGCTTGGTTAGATCTTTCCTGTCGAATATAAATACA
>CAWUTY010000097.1:0-13434 GCA_963925575.1 Candidatus Nanopelagicaceae bacterium | reverse complement strand
GTGGGTTACTTCCTGCAGTTCAGCATGAAGTGAGTAAGAGTTTTCTCCACCGCTGCGCGCAAATGGCGCTTCGATTCTTGCAGCAGCTGCTGCAACTGTTGCATCCGCCACTGGTACTGCAGTTGTCTGCTTAACGTAAGCAGCAGCGCCCATTCCTGCGCGACGACCGAATACCAAAAGATCTGAAAGTGAGTTTCCACCAAGGCGGTTTGAACCATGCATTCCACCAGCAACTTCACCGGCTGCGTATAACCCTGGAACACCAACTGCTGCTGCAGTATCTGGTTCAACTTCAACGCCGCCCATCACATAGTGACAAGTTGGGCCAACTTCCATTGGCTCCTTTGTAATGTCAACGCCGGCTAATTCATAGAACTGGTGCCACATAGATGGCAGGCGCTTCTTAATTATTTCAGCAGAAAGACGCTTTGAAACATCTAGGAACACTCCGCCGTGCTCACTACCGCGACCCGCTTTAACTTCAGAGTTGATCGCACGCGCAACTTCATCGCGCGGCAATAACTCGGGTGGGCGACGGTTGTTATCTTGATCTTCATACCAACGATCTGCTTCGGCTTCATTGTCAGCGTATTTATCCTTAAATACATCTGGAATGTACTTAAACATAAAGCGCTCACCATTTGAATTGGTAAGGATTCCGCCTTCACCACGTACAGATTCAGTAACCAAAATTCCACGAACAGATGGCGGCCAAACCATCCCGGTTGGGTGAAATTGCAAAAATTCCATATCAACTAAATTGGCACCAGCTTTTAGGGCAAGTGCGTGGCCATCGCCAGTGCCTTCCCATGAGTTTGAAGTAATTTTGAAAGTCTTGCCAACGCCACCGGTTGCGATGATGACTGCTGGTGCTTCAAAGAGAACTTCTGATCCGGATTCGCGCCAGTAACCATATGCACCAGCAATCTTGCCGTCCTCTTTCAAAATTTCGGTAATTGTAAGTTCAGAAAAAACTTTAATGTGTGATTCGTATTCGCCGTGCTCGCGCTTATCTGCTTGCTGCAGTGCAACAATTTTCTGTTGCATTGTGCGAATTAGTTCAAGGCCAGTACGGTCTCCAACGTGGGCAAGACGTGGGTATTCATGTCCGCCGAAGTTACGTTGGCTAATTTTTCCTTCTTTAGTGCGGTCAAAGAGCGCGCCCCACATTTCAAGTTCCCAGATGCGATCTGGAGATTCTTTGGCATGAAGTTCTGCCATGCGGAAATGGTTAAGGAACTTTCCACCACGCATTGTGTCGCGGAAGTGAACTTGCCAATTATCGTTTGAATTAGCGTTACCCATTGAGGCAGCGGCACCACCTTCAGCCATAACTGTGTGAGCTTTTCCAAATAAAGATTTACAGATGATTGCAACGCGCAAACCCAATTCGCGAGCTTCTACTGCAGCGCGCAAACCAGCGCCACCCGCACCAATTACAAGAACGTCGTACTTATGGCGTTCTAGAGTTGATTTATCTGTTGTCATATCTATTGGCATCCTTTAGAAGAAGTAGAAATTGGTCCAGGCGCCAGTTGCAACTTGGCGAACGTAGATATCGGCAAAGGCAACCCCGGCAAGTGAGTACCAAGCAAATTGTTGGTGTGAATGATTCAGAACTGAAACCCAGCTCCATAGCTTGTAACGAACTGGGTGCTTTGAGAAATTCTTTAGCCTTCCACCAATGGTGTGGCGGCAAGAGTGGCATGATGCTGAGTAGAACCAGAGCAGTGTTGAACTAACCAAAAGGACAAGCGAGCCAACGCTCATATGTCCCCATTCGCCCTCAGGGTTTTTAAAAGAGATTACTGCATCATAAGTAAGAATGATATTGAGAACTAAGCCTGCGTAGAAAAAGTAACGGTGAGAGTTTTGAATGATCAGTGGGAAGCGAGTTTCGCCGGTGTATTTCTTGTGTGGTTCAGCAACCGCACAAGCAGGCGGTGACATCCAAAAAGATCTGTAATAAGACTTGCGGTAGTAGTAACAAGTCATACGGAATCCAAGTGGGAATATTAAAATGATAAGAGCTGGTGAAAGTGCAAAGTTGAGTATTTCAGCACTGACCGGGGTCCAGCCAAAAAAAGTTGCTTCAGGAACACACGCTTTAGAAAGACATGGTGAATAAAATGGAGAGATTAGGTGATCTTTGTAGTAATTTGCACCTTCGAATGCGCGGAACGTTGCATAAATAACGAAGCTCAATAAAACTCCGAAGGTAATCGCAGGTTGTATCCACCACTTATCTGTGCGAAGCGTGCGCTCTTTAATCTTGGCGCGAGTTGGAGAAAAGACTCCGGACATTTCTACCCCTTTAGGCCCTTGTTAAGGATTGTGGATCACTAAGAGAAGTGTGCGCTTGAATGCAAAAAGTGGCTAGGCGTAACCCCGTACAACGGCTATGAAGTCAGCCACAACCTGCGAGAAAACTGGCGGAGGGCGTGGGATTTGAACCCACGAAACTTTCGTTTGCCGGTTTTCAAGACCGGTGCACTCGGCCGCTATGCGAGCCCTCCGTGGGAGAGATTACCCGAAGTTCTCAGCCATTAAAAATCGGCGCTGATTACTGCGGAAGTTCGAGAAGTTTTTCAATAATAATAGCCACGCCATCTTGATTATGAGGCGGTGCAACATCTTTAGCATTTGCAGGTCCAGCATGATGGCCATCAATCATCGCGTAGGAACGTGCACACCATTGCAACATCGAGAAATCATTTGGGTTATCACCGAACGAAACACAATCTTCTGCACCGATTCCGATTCGTGCAGCCATCATCGCAAGTGTTTCACCTTTGGAAACTCCGAGGGCTGAAATTTCAAGCAGAGAGTCATCGGTTGCAGAATGGGTGACATTTACGATTCCTTGTAGAGCTGGTGTCGCTAGTGCAAGCATTTCATCTGCAGAAATTTCTCGTTGCGATAAGCGCGCCAATAATTTTAGCGCTGGGCGATTGGTAACTGAATCAATAGTGTCAACGCCCACGTTATCCATTCCGATATCCCAACGCGGAATGTATGCCTTCTCGCGATAAAAGTGAGTATTGGATTCAACTGCAAATGAAACGTTAGGTATTGTCTTGCGCAGAACATCTACGGCGCTTTGTAATTGAGTTGGTTCAATCATCCACTCTTCAAGAACTTTGTCATTATGCAGGTCATACAAAAGCCCGCCGTTGCAACAAATTACTGTTCCGAAATCAAATGCCTCTCGTACATCGCTCATCCAACGTGGAGGCCGACCGGTTACAAAAAAGATTTCGATACCTAAATCGCGCGCCTTTGTGAAAGCGGCAATCGTACGATGCGAAATCCCCTCATCATGAGGAACGATCGTGCCATCTAGATCTGTTGCAATTAATTTGGGGCGACGATCACTCACACAAGCTCAAATCTTTTCATTCCAAGGAATGGTTGTAGGGATGCTGGAACATTTACGGTGCCGTCAGCATTTTGGTGGTTCTCTAAAATAGCCACAATCATTCGAGGAATTGCCACCAATGTGCCGTTAAGCGTTGCAACCGCCTTGGTGCCATCAGCATCTTTGTAGCGAATATTTAAACGACGGGCTTGAAATTCAGTGCAGTTAGAGGTGCTTGTTACTTCACGATATGCGTTCTGGGTTGGAATCCAAGCCTCAATATCGAATTTGCGAGTGGCACTTGAGCCCAAGTCACCTGATGCCACATCGATTACGCGGAATGGAATCTCCATCGCATTTAAGAAATCTTTCTCCCATTGCAACAAGCGCGCATGCTCGGCTTTGGCATCCTCTGGTTTGCAGAAAGAGAACATTTCAACTTTATCAAATTGGTGAACACGAATAATTCCACGGGTATCTTTTCCGTAACTTCCTGCCTCGCGACGGAAGCAAGATGAATATCCGGCATAACGCATCGGCAATTTTTCGCCCGGGAGCACTTCATCCATGTGATAAGCCGCAAGTGGAACTTCACTTGTTCCAACTAAGTAATAGTCATCTTTCTCGAGGTGATAAACATTTTCAGCGGCTTGTCCTAAAAACCCCGTACCTTCCATCGCGGCTGGCTTAACCAACACCGGTGGGATAACTGGCGTAAAGCCGGCCTTTAGTGCACTTTGAATTGCGTAGTTAACAAGTGCGAATTCCAGCATCGCTCCAACACCCGTTAAATAATAAGAACGAGATCCAGAAACTTTGGCACCACGTTCGGTATCAATTGCGCCTAATAATTTGCCAAGCTCAACATGATCTTTTGCAACAAAACCATCTTTTGCAAAATCGCGGGGGGTTCCAACGTGTTCGATGGTTACGAAATCTGCTTCTCCACCAATTGGCGCTTCTGGATCTAACAGATTTGAAAGCTGCATAATTAAAGCGTTTGCTTCTACTTCAACTTGGGTGCGCTTGGTATCTGCCACTTTTACTTTATCTGCTAATGATTTTGCGTTCTCAAGGAGCGCTGCCTTTTCATCGCCTTTAGCGGAGCCAACTGATTTAGATAGTGCGTTCTGTTCTGCGCGCAAAGTCTCAAATTCGGAGAGTGCAGCGCGACGAATTTCATCAATTGCTAGTACGCGATCGACGATAGTGACATCTTCGCCGCGGCCTTTTTGAGAGGCACGAACTGCATCAGGGTTCTCGCGCAAGAATTTAATATCGATCATAATTATTGCGCCTCTCTTGGATAAGAACCTAAGAATCTGATGTCGTCACAAATTTCCTGAAGCTCGGCGATGCTTCCGCCAACCGCTGGATCGTTGATATGCCCTTCGACATCAATAATGAAATGGTAGTGACCTAACTCGCGGCCAGTGGGACGACTTTGAATAAATGTCAGGTTAACTTCACGTTTTGCAAATACTTGCAAAATCTCAAGCAGTGCACCGGCATGGTCAATATCAATAAAGATCGCCATGGAAGTACGGTCGTGGCCGGTTGGTTCAGGAATCCAACCTGGTTTTTGTGCAGAAATAAAGCGGGTGACGGCGCCGGCGTTATCTCCAATATCTTCTGCCAGTATTTCTAAATCAAAGTGGCCGGCTGCCACACTCGATGCAATCGCGGCATCGAGTTCGCCTTTACTAACAAGTTCGGCTGCGGCCGATGTAGAACTAGTTGGAACGATTTCTGCGTGGGGATAATTTTTGGCAATGTAAGCGCGGCACTGCGATTCAGCATGTGGATGTGTGCCAATTCGCGAGATCTTATTTGTGCCAGGTTTTGCCATTAATGCAAAGGTGACTGGCAAAGTAACTTCGCCGGCGATTGTTAGAGGATCCCCTGTCGCTAGCTCATCTAAGGTGCGTGCGACGACGCCTTCGACAGAGTTTTCAATTGGTACAAGTGCGAATTGGGCTTCACCTTGACGAACCGCATTTAACGCAGCAGTTACATTTGCATAAGGAATGAGCACATCTGAATCGCAAGTAATCTTCTTTAGCGCAGCCTCAGTAAAGGTGCCTACAGGTCCCAAATAGGCGAATCTCTGACTTTCTGCTGCGCTCACTGGTCAAGGATACCTGTTTAAAAGTGCGCGAAGTTCCCCTATTAATCCCCAAATTAAATATTGTTTAGGACTTCTCGCGCATAGCCAGGACGATTTGTAATCAGATTATCGACACCTAATTGATGGCAGAGCTTTATATCCGTTGCTTCATTAACCGTCCATACGTTTAACTTTCGGCCCGTGCTCTTTATGCGCTTTGCTAACGCCGGATTCTTGCGTAGTAAATTAATTCCTGGACCAATAGATTGAGCCGATGAATAACGTGCGGTAAACCAAGGGGTGTAATCATGCAAGAGAAATGTAGTTGAGATTTCTTTATTTAGTGATTTGATCTTCTCAACCGCAAACCATGAAAATGACATCACCGTTATATCTATTTCTGCTTTCTTGATGCGAGACTTTTCTTTCTCTAATTTCTCAACGATAACTTCCTCGATACTCGTACGAGATGGAACTGGATGTTTAGTCTCCAGTAATAACGATTTCTTTTCGCTTATACCAAAATCTAGGAATTCATCAAGTGTCAGGATCTGCGGATAAATGGCTTTAAGTTTTTTCAGTTTAGTCTCTGCAACAACGGCATCATTATCAGCGCGGCGCTTTAAATCGGCGTCATGCCATAATATTGCAACACCATCTTTGCTAAGTCGCAGGTCGCACTCGAAACCATCTGCACCTTGCTTGACCGCATTTTCATAGGCCAGCGCTGTCATCTCGGGGAAGTCGTGAGATGCCCCGCGGTGAGCGTAAATCTTCATAGTTCGAGATTAACACCATTAGGCTAATCCTCATGAGCCAGCTGTACTTCCAATGCGCAGCGCGTTCGGCTGTCGGTTTAGTACGTAATGGCAATGAGGATTCCGCACTTAGCGGTTCGCAATTAATCGCAGTTGCCGATGGAATGGGCGGGCACGCCGGAGGTGAAGTCGCTTCATCGGTAGCAATAAATACTTTGGCCGCCATTGCACCGACATTTACAAATACAGAAATTGATGTTGATTCTGCAAGTGATCTTTTTTTGAATTCGTTGCACACTATTGATGGTCAAATTCACGTGGTTGCCCAGGATGAGCCGCAACTAGCTGGAATGGGAACAACGCTTACCGCACTATTTATTCGCGGCGCAGAAATTTCTCTGCTTCATGTCGGTGATTCACGCGCCTATCGCTTGCGCGGCAACGACCTAGAGCAGTTAAGCGCCGATCACACCGTCTTGCAAGAGTTATTAAACAAGGGAGTCATCTCGGCATCTGATGCGCATGATCATCCGCAGCGCTCGATGCTCACGCAAGCGCTCATGGGAGAAGGAAATCTAGAACCTGCCCTACAGGTTTTCGAAGGAAAAATTAAGGATCGCTACTTATTATGCAGTGACGGGCTCACTGGAGTCCTAACGGATAAGGAAATCAAATCTTTGATTAAAGGTAAGGGCGCTACTGAAGCAGTTGATGCTCTAGTTGATGCAACATATATAAATGGTGCACCCGATAATGTGACCATTCTTATCGCTGACTTAGTCGAATCCAGTTCTACTGACATAGAAAAGATTGGAGCGGCGAAAGCATGATGAATAAAATCTTGGGCGCCCGCTACCAACTTGGTGCGATGATCGGCACTGGTGGAATGGCCGATGTATATATTGCGCAAGACCAGCGTTTATCTCGCGAGGTTGCCGTCAAGATTCTGCGCAGTGATTTAGCAAAAGATCCAACTTTCGTTTCGCGTTTTAGAAAAGAAGCAAAAGCTGCTGCAGGTTTAAACCACCCCGGCATAGTCGCGGTTTATGACTCTGGTGAAGACCCAGCGCCATACATAGTTATGGAGTTGGTTTCAGGACACACTCTTCGCGAATTAATTCATGGTGGAGAAAGGCTGCCACTTGATCGCGCTCTCGAAATTGGCGCTGGAATTCTGGAAGCACTTGATTACTCACACCAACGCGGCATTGTGCACCGTGATATCAAACCTGCCAACATCATGATCACCGATAAAGGTGATGTGAAGGTGATGGACTTTGGAATTGCGCGCGCTATGGATGATTTGGGTGCGACTCTAACTAGCACTTGGAATGTTGTTGGAACTGCGCAATATCTATCTCCTGAGCAAGCACTTGGTGAAGTCGCGGATACACCAACTGATATTTATTCAACTGGGTGTTTGTTATACGAACTACTTACTGGGCGTCCACCGTTTAGTGGTGAAACTCCCGTATCAATTGCCTACCAACATGTTTCAGGTGCACTTGTTCCTGCGCGACAAGTACAACCAGATCTACCCGAAAGCGTGGAAGTTGTTTTAACTGTTGCACTTGCCAAGAAAGCAGAAGATCGTTACGCATCTGCTAATGCGATGTTGCTAGATATTAATAAGATCCGAGCGGGACAAAATATTTCTACTAAAGTGGCCCGAGCACCACTTGCATCACGACGAACTGTGATTGTTACTGGTTTAGTTGTACTAGTCATCGGTGTCGCAGCAGTTCTAGGGCTCTCCTTAAATGGTGGATCCACACCTTCTTTAGGTAATGAAATTCCTAACGTGGTTGGTCTAACGGAAATTGAAGCTCGCGCGCTATTAAGTGACTACACCGTCACAGTTCAGCGTGCTCCCGACCCACGTATCCCAAACGACCGCGTGGCTAGCCAAATTCCACTTGCTACAACGCAAGCCACAAAAGGCTCGGCAGTTACTTTGACTATCTCTAAAGGTCCAGGCGATGCAATCGTTCCTGATGATTTAGTTGGAATGTCTTTGATAGATGCGCGCGCATCACTTGCCGCCGTAGGTTTAGTTATAGCAAGGACTGAGGCTGCACCTTCTGATGAAGTGCAAGGAACTGTCCTTAGCGTTACACCGCAACCAGGGTCAACAATTACAGCCGGCTCTGGGGTTGTATTAACGATTGCTAGTGGTGAAGTCGAAGTACCTAATTTAATTGGCGTTGAAGCAATTCAAGCAAAAACTTTGTTGATTCAGGCTGGATTCTTAGTTCGCGAATTCAATGATTACGATGCAACGCAAAGCGTTGGAGTTGTAATTAGACAAGCACCAGATTCTGGAACAACACAAACAATTGGTAAGCCAGTAACAATTACGATTAACATGGCTCCGTAATTTAAGGTTTGCGCCCTACAACAGGTGAGAGACCAACTGATTTTGCGAGCGCACCTGCGTCCCCACATTGCACCAACCAGTTAGCTAACATTAAATGTCCGTGTTCAGTTAATACAGATTCAGGATGGAATTGAACTCCCTCAATCGGCAATGTTTTGTGGCGAAGTGACATGACAACTCCGGATTCGGTTGCGCCAGTAATTTCCAATACATCAGTAACTGTGTCACGTTCGACCGCAAGTGAGTGATAACGAGTTGCGGTAAATGGTGAAGGCAGGTTTGTTAATACGCCTTTACCTTCATGAACTACTTGTGATGTTTTTCCGTGAAGTAATTCTGGTGCGCGTGAAACGGTTGCACCAAATGCGACGGCTATTGCTTGGTGCCCTAAACAAACTCCAAATAAAGGAATCTTCTTTTCTGCGCAATAATTAATTAACTCGATACTGACACCAGCTTCTTCTGGAATCCCAGGTCCTGGCGAAATTAAAACGCCGTCGTAATCAGATGCATCAGTCACCGAAATTTCATCGTTTCGCTTGACGGTGCAAACTGCGCCCAGTTGGCCCAAATACTGCACCAGATTAAATACAAATGAGTCGTAGTTATCGACTACGAGGATGCGGGCCATGGCGCAATTCTGGCAGGGTTGGCCCCATCGCTCTTTCCAACCCCGTAGTTCCATGTAGGGGATTTAGCCTGTAACCTTTGCCCATGCCTAAGTCGAAATTGCGTAAGAAAGTCCAGGAGAGCCACGCTCACGAAGAGCAGGTTTATGACGCCGAGCCACACGGCCCGCTCGAGAGTCCAAGCTGGTTAGCGCCAGTTATGGTCGCCAATTTCTTGATCGGCCTGTTGTGGATCGTCATTTTCTACGTGAGCCAAACTCGCTATCCGATCCCGGGTATCGGTGCATGGAACATGATTATCGGCTTTAGTTTCGTGGGAGTTGGATTCAGCCTCGCTACTAAATGGCGTTAGCTGCCCTGGCCTAAAGATTCCATTGCACGCAAGGTTGCAATTCGCTCTTGAATCGGCGGGTGTGTAGAAAACATCTTTGAAACCACTTTCCCATCAAGTGGAGATTCAATCCAGATATGGGCAACTGCATTTGATTTCTGATGAACCACAGTTGAATCTGCAGCCAATATTTCTAGCGCTTTGCGTAGCCCTGCTGGGTTTCGCGTAAAGGAAACCGCGGTTGCATCAGCAAGTGATTCACGGCGACGTGAAATTGCGCTCTTAAGTAGCGTTGCTGCAATTGGCGCCAAGATTAAAACGAATAAAGAAATGACCAACATAATTGGGTTAGCGTTGCTATTGCGATCGCGACGCCCTCCACCAAACCACATCATACGTATTAAGAAATCACTCAATATTGCAATTGCGCCAGCGGTGGTTGCAGCAACAGCAGAGACCAAGGTGTCGCGGTTGGCAACATGTGATAACTCGTGGGCAATTACGCCTTGTAGTTCATCGCGATCCATAATTTCAAGGATGCGGGTGGTAAAGGCAATTAGCGCATGATCTGGATCGCGACCTGTGGCAAAAGCGTTTGGTGCGCTGTCGACAACTATTGCAACTTTTGGCATTGGTAAACCACTGGCAATTACAACTTCTTCAATCACATTAAATAGCTCAGGGTTATCCTCGCGTTGAATTATTTTGGCACCGGTCATGGTGATCACTAATTTGTCGGAACCGTAATAGGATCCCCAAACACCAATGAGCGAAATGCCTACTGCAAGTGGCACCATAAACGTTGATGTGCCAGCACCAAAGTAGGTAAGAGCTGCATATGCGACAAGACCGGTTAGCAGACCCATCGATGCGAGAAGGAGATAGGTCTTTCCTTTATTTGCACTCTCTTGTGCGCGAAAATCGTGCGTTGCCATTAGGTGTTAGAAAGTTACCTTTGGCGCATTGCGTGATTGTGGATCTTCGACTTCATAAAATTCGCGCTCTGTTACTTTGGCAAAGCCAGCGAAAAAGCTAGTGGGGATGGTTTTGACCGCAGTATTTAGATTACGCACATTATCGTTATAGAACTGGCGAGAAAAGGCAACTTTATTTTCTGTCGTTGAAAGTTCTTCTTGAAGGGAGAGAAAATTAGAAGATGCTTTTAAATCTGGGTACGCCTCGGCGACTGCCAGCAAGCCACGAAGTGCTTGCGTCAACATACCGTCAGCAGCTGCAACATCTGCAACAGTTGATGCCGTTGTCGCTTTGGCGCGCGCTGTTACGACTGCGTCGAAGGTGCCTTGCTCGTGTGCAGCATAACCTTTAACGGTTTCAACCAAATTGGGGATCAGATCAGTGCGGCGCTTTAGTTGTACTTCGATCTGTGCAAAAGATTCATCAACGCTGATATTTAAGCGGATTAATCGGTTGTATTGTGCGATAAAGAAAAGGACAAGTAAGCCGACTACGGCCAGTGCGATGATGATTTCCATGGTTACTCCAACCCCTTAAGCAAGGGTTGTATTCCCTCACCGGTTAAATATCTGTTACTTGATCTTACTCTGGTGAAAATTCATGAAGGAGCGGCTTGGGGTCGGCCCGCGCTGACCTTGATAGCGTGAAGCGTAAATTGCCGAACCGTAAGGGTGCTCGGCAGGGGAAGAGAGTTTGATCAAGCAAAGCTGACCGATTTTCATACCTGGAAATAATTTAACTGGCAGATTTGCCACGTTGGAAAGTTCCAAGGTGATGTGTCCTGAAAAACCTGGGTCGATGAATCCGGCAGTTGAGTGGGTGAGCAACCCAAGGCGGCCAAGGGAAGATTTTCCTTCAAGGCGGCCAGCAATGTCATCTGGCAAGGTAATAATTTCGTAGGTGCTAGCCAGAACGAATTCGCCCGGGTGCAAGATAAATGCTTCGCCATCATCGGCAACAACTTCACGGGTGAGCTCTGACTGTTCGATTGATGGATCGATTACTGAATATTTATGGTTTTCAAAGACGCGGAAAAATTTATCGAGTCGAACATCAACTGAGGATGGTTGGATCATCGACTCTTCATAGGGCTCAACGGATACGCGGCCGGCCGTAATTTCGGCGCGGATATCGCGATCACTTAGAAGCACGGCGCGAGCCTATCTGACCCTAAGGAAAAGTCAGGCGAAGTGCGCGCTTGGGCTTGCTTAAGTTACTGGTGGGTAGCATTATTTGCCCATGAGCCATTACACCGCCAATCTGCGCGATATCGAATTCTGCCTCTTTGACCTGCTTGGAACCGAAAAAGTTCTGGGAACTTCCATCTTTAGTGAACTCGATCGCGAAACTGCGATGGGAATGTTGGAGGAGATGAAGCGCCTTACTGAAAATGATCTTGCGGCATCTTTTGTTGAAGGAGATCGCATCGGTGCAATCCTCAATAAAGATACCGGAAATGTCACTTTGCCTAAAAGTTTTATTAAATCTTACAAATCTTATATTGATGGTGAATGGTGGCGCCTTGATGCGCCAGTTGATTTAGGCGGCATGAAAGTTCCGGCAGCAGTTCGTTGGGCGATTGCTGAAATGGTCCTCGGTTCAAACCCAGCAGTTCATCTTTACGCATCTGGTTATGCATTTGCACACGTTGCATATGTTCTTGGTACAGAAGATCAGAAGCAGATGGCGAAGTTAATGGTTGATCGCCATTGGGGTGCAACGATGCAGTTAACTGAACCAGATGCGGGTTCCGATGTTGGCGCCGGTCGCAGCAAGGCGGTGCAACAAGCAGATGGCACCTGGCATATCACCGGTACAAAACGTTACATAACATCAGGGGATGCTGACTTCTACGAAAATGTTATGCACTTTGTTCTTGCGCGTCGCGAAGGTGGCGGACCGGGAACAAAAGGACTTTCGCTATTTTTAATTCCAAAATTTATGTTTGATCTTAAGACAGGCGACCTTGGAAAACGCAACGGTGTCTTTGTAACATCTCTAGAAAGTAAAATGGGGCTTAACGTCTCTGCGACTTGCGAAGTAAATCTTGGCGAAAAAGAACCCGCGGTTGGTTATTTGCTAGGTGAGGTTCACCAAGGAATCGCGCAGATGTTTAAGATTATTGAATTCGCGCGCATGATGGTTGGTACCAAAGCGATTGCAACTTTAGCGGCTGGATATCAGCAGGCTCTTTCTTACGCGAAAACCCGCATACAAGGCGGGGATATGAAGGTCATGAACGATAAAGCCAGCCCTCGCGTAACAATCATTAACCACCCAGATGTGCGTCGCTCGCTGATGGTGCAGAAGTCTTACTCTGAAGGAATGCGCGCCTTGGTGCTTTATACAGCATCAATTCAAGATGAAATTGAGTTGGCAAAGGCTGCCGGGGATGAAGAAAAAGTAAAGCTTATGGAAGCGTTAAATGATCTTCTCTTACCAGTTGTCAAAGGCTATGGTTCTGAAAAATCTTGGACTTTGCTTGGCACAGAATCACTCCAAACTTTTGGTGGCGCTGGATTTACTCAAGATTGGCCGATCGAACAATATGTTCGCGATGCCAAGATCGATACTTTGTATGAGGGCACAACTGCGATTCAAGGTCTTGATTTCTTCTTCCGTAAAGTTGTAAAAGATGGCGGTAAAGCACTTGGCTTACTTGGTAAAGAGATTCAAACATTTGCAGAATCTGGTGGAGCACATCAAGAGGAAAAGCAAGCGCTGCTTAAAGCTCTCGGTGATCTAAATGGCATGGTTGGTGTTCTTGTGGGACATGCCATGGCATCCCAAGAATCAGCACCTGAAATTTATAAAGTTGGCTTAAGCACTTCGCGTGTTTTGATGGCTGTTGGCGACATCATCACCACTTGGTTGCTATTGCGCCAAGCAGATATCGCAG
>CAWUTY010000096.1:0-6562 GCA_963925575.1 Candidatus Nanopelagicaceae bacterium | reverse complement strand
AAGGCTTGCGCTGCAATCGTGATTCGGGTGTGATCTAAAGTATCCATTGCGATTGCTAAGCCTTTACCGACTTCACCGATGCGGCGGTCATCACCGATGGTTACATTGTCAAAATAAACTTCGCGCGTAGGTGATCCGCGAAAACCCATCTTCTTCTCTGGTGCGCCAAATGAAACCCCAGGATCGGCTTTCTCAATAATAAATGCGGCTATTCCTTTTGATCCTTTAGCTGGATCTGTTTGCGCAACAACTGTATAGAACTCGGAAACTCCGGCGTTGGAAATCCACTTCTTACTTCCATTGATAACCCAGTCATCGCCTTTGCGTTCCGCTTTTGTTTTAAGAGCTGCAGCATCCGAGCCAGCTTCAGATTCAGATAGGCAGTAAGAAAAACCTTTTCCTTTAGCCAGTTGCGGTAACCAGCGTTCCTTCTGTTCTTTATTTCCACCAAGCATCAGTGGAAGACAACCAAGTTTATTTACTGCTGGAATTAAAGAAGATGATGCGCATACTCGTGCTACTTCTTCGATGATGATTACTACGGCCATTGCATCAGCGCCTTCTCCACCAAATTCTGTTGGAACATGAGCTGCACTTAAACCGGCCTTTAATAAGGCATCGGCGGCTTCTTGAGGAAAGCGATGATCCTCATCAACTGCGGCGGCATACGGTGCAATTTCTTTTGCAGCTAACGCTTTAACACTCTCGCGGAGTTCGTTGTACTCAGATGGGAGTGCGTAAAGATCGTCGATACTCATTTATCTTTCTCCAAATCCCGCATCGCAAGTGAATTTAAGTAGGTATTGTATTGAGCAAGCTCATCTGGCTCACCCATCGCAGCCATCCGCGCTTCGTTGCGATCGATGCGTTTGGTTTCACGTTTGTCATCACGCATCCACTGTATAAAGGTTGCCACAAGCGCCAACAAAATTGGTAATTCACCCATGGCCCATGCGATTGACCCGCCTGCGCGCTGATCAGCGAGTAGGTCTAGGTTCCACGGAGTCTGCAGTGAAGCGAAATATCCTTGATCGATCACAGTCGAAGTTGAAATCAGCGCCACTGCGAAGAAGGCATGAATGCTCATTGCCGCGAAGAGAATGACAATGCGCACGATATGTGGAACTTTTCGCGGGTTGGGATCGATTCCGATAATAACGTGGAAGAAGAGAGTTCCCGCTAGCAGGAAGTGCACAGTCATCGCTAAATGTCCAAGATGTGATGGCATCATATTTCCAAAGAGTGGAGTCATATATAAGACAAAGAGTGAACCATCAAATAAAGCCAAGATAACTACAGGGTTAGTTAATACTGCAGCCGGCTTGGAATGCAACAATGCAATTAAAGTTCCGCGAACCCCACGTTCTTCATCCGTACGCCCCTGCGGCAAAGTGCGAAGGGCTAACGTAATTGGCGCACCCAAAACAATTCCAATTGGAGCGATCATTCCTAAAACCATATGCGCAATCATGTGATACTCGAATGAGAACTTTGCATATACGCCCAGTCCGCCACTGGTTGCATAATCAACCGCGCTAATTCCCAGTGCAAATGCCACAGTGCGCCCGACCGGCCACTTGTCACCTCGGCGAGTTAAAAGAACTACACCTCTTATATAAAGGGCAACTGCTGTAACAAGGACTGTGATCATCAGCGCATCTGGATCATATAAAGAAATTAGGCGCCAAAGATTTGGTGCTTCAGGGGTGCTCACTCCGGCTATCACTAATCCGTTATCGATTACCCCACTGTCGGCTCGCGCAGGCGGATGCATCGAAGATAGGCGCGAGCCCGCAAGAACTGCAAGCAACATGATTACCAGCTCGGCAAATAGTAATCGGCTAAGTGCGGGTAAATTTATCTGCCATTTTCCTGACAAATGTTTACGGTTTAAATATCCAAAGTAAATTAATATTGCAGCAAGTACGACTTTCAAAATCACCAGCCGCGCGTAATTAGAGCTCCAAGCGTCTTGGAAATTAAGTCGCGCCCAAGCATTTGCGGATCCACTGGCGACTACTGCAATTACAGACCAAAGTGCAAGTGCGCTAAAGCGAGGCAGAGCAATGGCGCGATCTTCGGCCGATAGAACGGTGATTGCAATTAATCCGCCGACCCAGAATGAAAGTGCAACGACGTGGACAACTAAAGAGCCAATTGCCAGCGAGTGCGAACCGCTTGATGCTGCGTGGCTTTCAAATACAGGAGCAATCATCGCAACTATTGATGTGAGCAGCAGTGCATTCGCCGTGGCAACAGTTTTGGCCCGCAGCACAAGCACGCTAATTAATAAGGCTAAACACAATTGAATAAACATGTACTTGCCCAATGCGATCTGAGAAATAAATGAGCGCAGCGATGTGGGATCAAGTGCGCTAACCAAATTGGTTCCTAAAATATTTGCCAATGTAGTCAAGATATTGAGCCCTTGGCCTATCGCCCAGAGCGCTGAGGTGATGGCCGCATAATTTCTTAAGACCAACGCGGCACTAGATAACTTGCCCGCTTTATCCAAGAGCAGGAATCCCATAGCCAATAAAAGACCAATCGTAGTAAGTCCAGCAGTGAGGGAAATGAATTTACCAACTGTGGTCAATGACGTAATCAGTGGATCTGCAGAATTTGTATCTCCCGCCAGAAAGGTCATCGCTCGTTAAATATCTTTCGAGCATAAAGTGCCAGCGCAATTAGAACTATGAGTGATGTGATCAAGAGCCCTATAACAAATAAGTTTGTTGCGAAGTTACTGCCTTCAACTTTGGTCGGAGTACTCGGAACGACTTCTTGAGGAACAGAAATGGTTGGAGTGGAAAAGTTGAAAATAAATGAGCCTTCTAGTGGAACATCCATCTCAGAAATAATGTTGTAGGAAACTTTGTAAACACCTGAATCTGTAATTGGCTTCATTCCAATAATTATGTCGTTGCCAGCAACGGTAAGAGTGCCATCATCAACGCGACGTCCTGCGGGATCAGTCACCGTTATTTCATTTCCCATATCCATCGGTGTAATTTCAACGGAGATCGTTACGGCACTTGGCGCCACTTTTAGCGTCGCACCAGCAATTGGTGAAGTCGCAACCAAAGAATTGGCCAAAGCAGGTGATGCGATAAAGAAGGTGAGGCCAATAGCTCCAATAAGTGCAGCGATCCACTTCACATTTAAACCCAACCTTTCCTCAATTCGCCTCTATGGTCTCACTTCCTTAGACTTAACCACTAGCCCCCAGGGATGTGATTTAGGAAAGGAGCGAGCGCCGGTGCCAACATATCAATATCAATGTTCTGCTTGCGAGCACGCCTTCGAGGCTTTTCAGAGCTTCTCTGATGAGCCGCTAACTTCTTGCCCCGAATGCAAGAGTGAAGTTCGCAAAGTTTATTCGGCCGTTGGGGTTGTATTTAAAGGATCTGGTTTTTATAAAACGGATTCTGCTGCAAAACCTGCACCTGCTGCTTCAAGTGAATAATTAACTTTAATCTTCGTGGTGGGGCGGCTTATCGCCTTTGATTTCTGCTTCGCGACGATTTTCTTCATTCTGATCCTCGCGTGGGTCGCGTTCATCTTCGGTTGTTGCAGGGAACAAATGTGACATGACGCTTTTCACCCCCTCAATCCGCGCTTTAAAATTGCCTAACTAGAAGTAATCCTACATAGTTATTCACATGTTCGAGCGGTTGGGTCACTTTATAGTTAGACGTAGTAAAGCAGTTTTGATTGTCTATACGCTCACCATTCTTGTCGCCGGCGGAGTTGGCTCACTCTCATTTGCAAAACTTGATTCCGGTGGATATTCAGATCTATCTAGTGATTCTGCAAAGGCTGCCACTTATTTAACAGAGAAGTTCGGTGTAGTTGAACCGATTGCAGTTCTTGTTGTCGACACTGGTGATAAACCAGTTGACGATCCAGAGATTTTGCAGGCGGCGATGGCACTTGAGAAGAAACTTGCACAAACACCCGGTGTTTCAAAAACTCTTTCTTTCTGGTCAACCGGTGGCGCACCAACTATGAAATCAACTGATGGCAAAGCGGCATTTCTCTTTGCCTATGCCAATTTAAAGGCAACTGATTCTGAATCGCTCGGATCGATCGGTGCACAGATTCAAGAAGAGTTTGATGGCAAAAATGGTGCTTTAACAGTGTATGCATCTGGTGCAGGTGTGATTATGCACGCGATTAACTCTAAAATTGAAAAAGATTTATTACTCGCCGAATCGATCGCAATCCCGCTTACTTTCTTATTGCTAGCTTTTGTCTTTGGAGCACTCGTCGCTTCCGCTATGCCGCTAGTTGTCGGCGTAAGTGCAATTTTGGGCGCTTTTTTAATTATCTACATCTTTACGCTCTTTACCAACGTCAGTATATTCGCTCTTAATTTGATTACCGGACTTGGATTGGGACTCGGAATTGATTACGCGCTTTTGATGGTGAATCGTTTTCGAGAGGAATTACATGCCGGGAAGAGCGTTGAAGATTCTGTAGTTGCAACTATAAATTCTGCCGGCAAGACGGTCTTCTATTCTGGACTTACCGTTCTCGTAACTTTAAGTGCACTTATATTTTTCCCTCTCGATTTCTTAAAATCTTTTGGTTATGCCGGGGTTAGCGTAATTTCACTTGCAGTCTTAGGTGCGCTAATTCCACTTCCTGCCATCATGGCGCTACTAGGAAATAAAATTGATAAAGGTGTAGTTCGCAAAGCAGGAATTACTCCTAAAGAAGATGGCCGTTGGGCACATACCGCCCGATATGTTATGCGCCGTCCGATCCCTGTAGTAATCGGTTCGTTGCTTGTTCTGGGTGTTTTATCTGCTCCAATTGCCAATATTGCATTTGCACAAGTTGATTCCAGAGTTCTACCAAAGAGTAATCCAGCTGCTATCGGTGCAGCGAAAATAATTGAAAGATTTGATGGATTTGAAGGAAGCCCAATTGAAGTTGTAATTCCAAATGGAGCTGGCCGGGAAGAGCAGGTAAGCGCCTACCTTGCACAGGTTTCAAAAGTCGATGGGATAGCTCGGATAGCGCCTACCGAGACTTACGGAAATGATTTACGAATTCAAGTTATTCCTTCAAAAGCATCTCGCACCTTGGCTGCCGAAAAAATTATTAATGACATTCGAGCAATACCCAGTCCCGCAGGCACTTTGATTGGCGGTGCGGCCGCTGACTTTACTGATTCACAAAATGGAATTGCGCGCACACTTCCTTTGGCGCTTGGCTGGATCGCCTTCTGGGTAATGATCCTGATCTTTATATTTACTGGTTCAATAATTCTGCCAATTAAAGCTGTCTTGCTAAATGGGCTTTCACTTGTTGCCACTCTCGGGGCAGTTACTTGGGTCTTCATCGACGGACATATGAAATGGTTGGTCGGTGACTTCACGGTAACCGGTGCCTTGGATACGGGAGTTGTAATTCTGATTGCCGTTGTTGTCTTCGGACTTTCCATGGACTATGAGCTCTTCTTGCTATCACGCATTCGCGAAGAACATGTGGCTGGAAAGAGCAATATCGAATCTGTTGCTGTTGGACTGCAACGTTCGGCGCGCATAATCACTGCAGCGGCCTTGCTGTTAGCGGTTGTCTTCGCAGCATTCATGATTAGCGGTGTTACGTCGATCAAAATGATGGGCTTCGGAGTTTCTTTTGCGGTGCTACTTGATGCAACGCTGATACGTGCTTTGTTAGTCCCGGCGTTAATGTGTCTATTTGGTGAAAATAACTGGTGGGCTCCAAAACCACTGCGTCGCTTCACAATTACACATTAATTTTTATCTATCGCCGCAAACCCCTACCCTTATCTCATGAATCTGATCGCAACCCTACAATGCACTGATCAACCTGGCATTGTCCATGCGATGACCACGGCGGTTCTAAACTGCGGTGGCAACATTATTGAAAACCAACAATTCACTGATCAAACAACCAACACTTTTGTGATGCGTACTCGTTTTGAAACTTCACAGGGAATAGCTGCAGCGGAAAAGAGCTTGGGCGAAGGTCTTGGAAAGTTTTCACCGGCCTTGCATATTCGTGAGACCGCAAAGAAGCCACGTGCACTTGTCATGGTTACTAAAGAGAGTCACTGTCTGCGCGATTTGATGTATTTGCTAGAACTTGGCGAACTTCCAATTGAGATTCCGCTGGTGATCTCAAACCGAGAAGATCTTAAGCAGTTGGTTGAATCTCATAATATTCCATTTTTGTATTTACCAGTTGATTCTTTAAATAAAGAAAAGCAAGAAGCTGTGGTGCTTGCAAAAGTTGCCGAGTTAAGGATTGATTTTGTGGTTTTGGCCCGCTATATGCAGATCTTCTCTAGCCAATTCTGCAACTCACTTCCCGGAAAAATTATTAATATTCATCATTCATTCCTGCCAGGATTTAAAGGGGCTAAGCCTTATCACCAGGCTCACGATCGCGGCGTAAAGATAATTGGCGCAACTGCTCATTTTGTTACCTCTGATTTAGATGAAGGCCCAATCATCGAACAAGATGTTGCCCATGTGACTCATTCGTCGACTCCAGAGGAGTTAATTGCACTGGGTCGTGATATCGA
>CAWUTY010000095.1:0-6025 GCA_963925575.1 Candidatus Nanopelagicaceae bacterium | reverse complement strand
TTGTCGAAGCAACAAGCCCACCTAAAAGATTTGCCGGTTAAGAAGCGCGAAAATTTGCGTAACGTAGCGATCATCGCTCACGTTGACCATGGCAAGACCACTCTCGTCGATGCGATGTTGTGGCAGTCCGGCGCGTTCGCTGCGCACAAGGTTCAAGGCGAAGGCCAAGACCGCATGATGGATTCGATGGATCTAGAACGCGAAAAGGGCATCACGATTCTTGCTAAGAACACGGCCGTAAAGCGTGGGGACACAATCGTAAATATTATTGATACACCAGGCCACGCTGACTTCGGTGGCGAAGTAGAACGCGGACTAGAAATGGTCGATGGCGTTATCTTGTTAGTTGACGCATCGGAAGGTCCACTTCCTCAGACACGTTTCGTATTGCGCAAAGCGCTCCAAAAGAATTTGCCAGTGATCTTGGTGATTAACAAAGTTGACCGTCCCGATTCACGTATCGCAGAAGTTGTCGATGAGGCATACGAACTTTTCTTAGACCTTGATGCAAATGAAGAACAGATCGACTTCCCAGTTATCTACGCATCAGCCAAAGCTGGTCGCGCATCCCTTACACGTCCTGCAGATGGCGGAATGCCAGTAGAAGAGAACCTCGATGTTTTATTCGACACTATCTTTTCTGCAATTCCGGCACCGATTTATCACGAAGGTGCACCACTGCAAGCACACGTTACAAACCTTGACTCCTCTCCATTCCTTGGTCGCTTAGCGCTATGTCGCGTGCGCGAAGGCGTTATCCGTAAGGGTCAACAAGTAACTTGGATTAAGACAGATGGCACGCAAGAGCGTGTAAAAGTTTCAGAACTTTTAATTACCGAAGCGCTAGAACGTGTTCCAGCACTTGAGGCTCACCCTGGTGACATCATCGCCGTTGCCGGTATCGAAACAATTACGCTGGGTGAAACCCTTGCGGATACTGAGAATCCACATGCACTGCCATTGATTATTGTTGATGAGCCATCTATTTCGATGACAATCGGTATTAATACATCACCACTTGCTGGCAAGAGTGGTACCAAACTCACTGCGCGCCAAGTAAAGGGTCGCCTTGATTCAGAGCTCGTCGGTAACGTTTCACTGCGTGTTCTAAACACCGAACGCCCAGATACTTGGGAAGTTCAAGGTCGCGGCGAACTTCAGTTGGCCGTGCTTGTTGAAATCATGAAGCGCGAAGGTTTTGAATTAACAGTTGGAAAGCCACAAGTAGTTATTAAGAAAATTGATGGCAAAGTTCACGAACCGATGGAGCGCTTAACAATTGATGCACCAGAAGAATATTTGGGTGTTCTAACCCAGTTGATGGCGCTACGTAAAGGTCGCATGGAACAAATGGTTAACCACGGCACTGGTTGGATCCGCCTTGATTACCGAGTTCCTTCACGTGGCTTAATTGGTTTCCGCACCGAGTTCTTAACTGAAACTCGCGGTACTGGTTTGCTCCACCACGTATTCGATGGTTACGAAGCATGGCACGGAGATATCCGTACTCGCGGAACCGGTTCACTTGTTTCAGATCGCATCGGAACAGTTACTTCATATGCTTTGTATGGCACACAAGATCGCGGCAGCATATTTGTTGAACCAGGTGATGAAGTTTATGAAGGTATGGTCATCGGTGAGAATTCACGTTCTGACGATATGGATGTTAACTGCGTGCGCGAAAAGAAGTTAACAAATATGCGCGCATCCGGAACAGATGAATCAGAACGTTTGATTCCACCAAAGAAGTTAAATATGGAAGGTGCTCTCGAATTCTGTCGTGAAGATGAATGCGTAGAAGTAACTCCAGCGGTTGTTCGCATCCGTAAGGTAACCCTCAATGGTGATGAGCGCGCTCGTGCGACTTCTCGCGCCAAGAAGGCTAACCTGACTTCATAGTTCATTTTTTAGCCGTTAACTCAAGCGCTTAAAATGGAATAAATGTCAGGGGCTTGGGGTTCAATACCTCATATGACGACTCCTTCCATCAAGCTAACGCGCAGCCCGCTTGCGCCACGGCCGATGGAGTTAGATGCCCAACAAAATGCGGCTGTTGCTCATCGTGGTTCACCTTTATTAATTGCAGGTGGTCCCGGCACCGGCAAGACCAGCGTTTTAATTGCCGCAGCAGTTTCGCGCATTACGGCGGGGCAAGATCCAGATTCAATATTGCTACTTACTTACGGCCGCCAACGCGCATCTGAACTGCGCGATGCGATTGCGCTGCGCACCTCTTCGACAATGCACGAACCACTTGCGCGCACTTTTCACTCACTTGCTTATTCAATATTGAAAATGAACTCAGGCGATTCTTATCACGAGCCGATTTTGCTATCTGGTCCCGAACAAGAGAATTTCATCGAACAATTGTTGCAGGGTGATGTCGAAGATGGATATCGCCAGTGGCCCGATGATTTACACGATGGTGAAGGCAAGAAAGGCAATCCACTTTTAACGCAAGGATTTATCCGCGAACTTCGCGATTTAATAATGCGCGCCAACGAGCGTGGCATTTCCCCTGATGAATTAGCACAACGCGGCAAGATAGTCGGTGAGAAATATTGGGCACCTGCCGCTGATTTCTGGAAGCGCTACAAGCAAGTTATGGCAATTCGCGAAGATGCCGCTGGCGATGCCAAGATGCGCATCGATCCATCTGAGTTAATTAGTGTGACAATTGCTCACTTGCTTGCAAATGAACCTTTGCGCGCACAGTTACAAGCTCGCTTTAAGACGATCATGGTTGATGAATACCAAGAAAGTGATCCCGCGCAACGGGCGCTGCTTGCGCTACTAACTGGCAGCGATTTAATCATCGCCTATGACGCTGACTCGGCAGTTGGACGATTCCGAGGGGCTGATCCTGATGGGCTGAAGGGTGAAGTCGATAAGTATCTGGCACAGGGCGCTACACAAATTCTTTTGGCAAATTCTTATCGCAGCCGCCCCGAAATATTCGAGATTGCGCGCGCTGTGGTTTCGCAATTTAGAGGACCTTCACCTACCCGCCAACGCACCTGCACATACCTGGAAAAACCAACGCTAGATAACGCTTTCTCGGCCGCTCGCCTGCGTTCGCAATCAGAGGAAGCGCAATACATTGCCTACCATTTCAAACGCGCACATTTGATGCATGCCATTCCATATTCGCAAATGGCAGTGATCTTGCGAACCGCCGGAACACAAGCCAGCGCGTTACGTCGCGCATTCGCGCAAGTCTCGATTCCAGTTGCTGGGGATCTGGAAGCCTTATCTGCTAATCCTGCAATTGCGCCATTCTTATTGTTGGCCCGCGTTGCAACCGGAGATCAACCGCTAAATCTGGATACCTGCGAGCGTTTATTGATTTGCGAATTCGGTGGCGCCGATTCGATTTCACTTCGTCGAATCCGTACGGCACTTCTGGCCGCACGTGTTGATGAAACAGATCTGCGCGGTGGAACACAACTTCTTATCGATGCCATTGATAAAGGTGATATACCGATTGAAGATAGCGCTGCGCTGACACGAGTTCACGAACTACTTTCTCAGACACGTAAATCACTTCATAAGAAAGGTGCGCGCGCCGAAGATTTACTTTGGGCAATTTGGGATAACGCTAAATCAAGTGACAATGAAAAGTTAAGCACCGCCTGGCGAAATAGCGCACTTCGTGGCGGCTATCGAGGAGCCGGCGCTGACCGCGATCTGGATGCGATGATTCAACTCTTTGACTCAGCGCAACGATTCACCGAACGTTTTCCATATTCGAAACCATCTGCTTTCTTAGATGAGATAGCCCGCGAATCAATTGTTGGCGATCTAATTACTTCACAAGGTGTTCGCCCAGATGTTGTTGAGATCCTTACAGTTCATTCGGCAAAGGGCCGCCAATGGGAACTTGTTGCAGTCGCTGGTTTGCAAGAAGGTGTTTGGCCTAATTTACGACAACGCAGCTCACTACTTGGCAGCGAACGACTTGTAGAACGCGAACGCCACGGAGATCTGGCGCGCCTGGAACTCGATGTGATCGCCGCCAGCGCTTTAGCCGAAGATGAAAGACGCTTGCTGCATGTGGCTATAACTCGCGCCCGCCAAGGTTTAATCGTTACTGCGGTGCAACGTGAAGATGACGAACCATCGGCCTACTTTGAAGAGTTAGATAGTAATTCTGGCCTAGAAGAACCACTCATTACCGAAGTCCCACGACCACTAACCACATCAGCTTTAGTTGCCACCTTGCGACAGAATTTATCTGGCGCTAATTCGCAAACTTCTGCCGGGTTACTAAAGACTTTGGCACAATCACAGATTCATTCGGCAGATCATGCAAACTGGACTGGCTCGTTGCCAATCTCATCTACCGAAAGCGTGGTCGGCTCCGATGAAAGCGTTCCAGTTTCTCCAAGTGGCGCCGAATCATTTACCGAATGTGGTGTGAAGTGGTTCTTAGAAAAAAACGGTGGAACTAACGGAGATTCATCTGCGCAAATACTTGGATCAGCAATTCACGAATTTGCCCGAATTAAAGTTGAAGAACCCGGTATCTCAGATCTAGATTTGATCGCCAAGTTGCAATCTGCCTGGTCGTTAATTGATCCGACTGATGGATGGGTTAGTACATCTGCGCTCAAGCGTGCGGTAAAGATGCTGGAGAGATTTGCGCGCTATCACGCAGCAACCACACGTGATGTGGTCGGTGCCGAACTTAACTTTACGATTCAAGTTGGCCGTGCTCAAATTCGTGGCAGCGTTGATCGCATAGAAGTTGACTCAGATGGAAATTTCTATGTTATTGATTTCAAAACAGGAAAAAATATGATTAAAAAAACTGAAGCGCCAGATAACTTGCAATTAGCCTGTTATCAACTTGCGGTGGCACTCGATGGTTTCGAGAACAAGTTATCAGGAACGAAATCAACTGGCGCCGAACTTGTCTATCTGGCAAAAGATTCAGTAAAAGTCACAACGCGCCAACAATTTGTAATCGATGAAGCGGCCGTAAAGGCAAAAATCGAAGAGATTGCCGAAGGTATGGGCGCGGCAACCTTCCAGGCGAAAATCAATGAAATGTGCGGAATGTGCGCGGTAAAAGCAGCCTGCCCAATCCAAAATGAAGGTCGGGCGGTGATCGAATGATCGAGAAGTATTCACCACAAGATATCGCCGCAGCCCTTCAAAAAGTCGGTGCCAAGGTTTATGAACCTACCGCTGAACAAAGTGCGATTATTTCAATTGCAACTAATCCGCTGGAACCAGCTGTTGTTATAGCGGGCGCGGGGTCAGGTAAGACCGAAACGATGGCGGCGCGCGTTATCTATCTTGTTGCAAATGGTTATGCCCGCCCTGATCAAATTCTGGGACTCACCTTTACGCGCAAAGCTGCCGGCGAACTTGCTATTCGTATCCGCACCCGATTGCGACAGTTGCGCAGTGCAAACTTAATTCCGGCAGATACACCGCTGGAAGTCTCCGTTACCACCTACCATTCTTACGCCGCCCGCTTACTTTCCGAACACTCGATCCGTTTCGGCATAGATGCCGATATTGCACCGATGGGCGATGCTGCGATGTGGCAATTAGCTAATGACGTTGTTCGCAATTGGGATGATGCGACCTATACCAACGAATCTGCAGTCAGCACAGTTGTCGATGATTTATTGGGTCTAACAAAGTTGATGTTAGAGCATCAAGTCAAACCTGGCGCTATTGAAGCAGCGGATCTTGCAGTATTGCAAGAACTATCTGCAATGACCGGTGATTTAAATGACCACGTGCGCAAGGTAAATCGCGCACTTACGCAACGCATTGGGCTTTTGCCAATGGTGGAGAGTTTCATTCAGCGCCGTCAACAATCTGGGCAACTCTCATTTGATGATCAAATGTCACTTGCTGCAGATATTGCTACCAATTTTGCTGATGTTGGCGAACTCGAACGTGCCAAATATTCAGTCGTATTACTTGATGAATATCAAGACACTTCTCAATCACAAGTGCGCATGTTGTCATCGCTATTCGGGGGTGGCCATCCCGTAATGGCAGTGGG